>NZ_JBQLIS010000008.1:0-171923 GCF_052156435.1 Paenarthrobacter sp. NCHU4564 | reverse complement strand
TGAAATCATGCCGGGACCAGCAGGCCAGCACACCCACATCCTGCACCAGGAAACGGGCTACGAAAAAGGTAACGAGGGTTGGCGCCAGGGGGTGTTTTGGTGAGAGAGGGTTGGCGCCAGGGGGTGTTTTGGTGAGAGAGGGTCCGGGAAGTCAGGGTCCGTTCAGGGCAGACCCCTAGGCTTTTGGGCGGTCGGGCACGAGAGAATGGGGACTATGAAAACTCTGCTCAACATCATTTGGCTGGTTTTTGGCGGCTTCTGGCTTGCCCTTGGCTATTTCGCCGCCGGGCTCATTTGCTGCGTCCTCATCGTGACCATTCCCTGGGGCATCGCGTCATTCCGCATCGGTTTCTATTGCTTGTGGCCCTTCGGCCAGATGGTGGTGGAAAAACCCGGCGGGAGCGGCGTCTTCGCTCTGCTCGGTAATGTGATCTGGCTGTTGGTTGCCGGCATCTGGATCGCGATCGGGCATGTGGTCACCGCGGTGGCCATGGCCATCACGATCATCGGCATCCCGCTGGCCATTGCCAACCTGAAGCTGATCCCGGTCTCGCTGATGCCCCTCGGCAAGCAGATCGTTCCCACGGACAGGCCGTTCGCCAGCAACTACCGCTAAGAGGCAGTGACGTCTCCGGTCCGCAGATCGAACCGGAACGTCCGCTGCAGCGGCAACGGACCGCCGTCGTGCGTTGCTCCGGAGGCTTGGACTGAGAACGTGAGGTCCAGGGTGCCCTGGCGCATGTCTGCGTCCGTGATCGTGTAGGTGGGCGTGAAGTACAGAACGTGCTGTCCGGGGGCCAGGTCAGTGGCCGGGAAGTCGCCCGGGTTGGTGTGCGGCCCTTGAAGTTCGACGCCGGTCATCGCCTCCCCGGAGCAGTTGCGGACACGTCCCGTGAAGGCGAGGATGTCGCCTGCCTTGTACCCGGGGATGATGGGGCCGTAGTTGAGGTCTTGGGCCTCCCGGGTGCCCAGAATCTGATCGCCGGTGTAGCCCTGCCCGATCTCCTTCCACGTTTGGACGTCCCATTGATCTCCGCCGGAGGAAGGGATCACGTGGAAGGGGCCGGCGTTTTGCCAGGCCTGCGGCCGGCCCGGAGTGATAGAGCGCAGTTCCATGTCGAAGGAGAACCCGGCCGGTGGTACAGGGTGCCCTTCTGCCAGCTGTTCAGTAAGCTGCGCCGGCGGAACCGACGCGAACACGAGCTCCCGGTAACCCTGCCGCTCGTAGAGGACGCCTATGTTCCCGTTGGGCAACCGCGTCACCGTCGAATAGGCCGAACTTCCCTCGCACAGCACCAGTCCGGCCGGCCACGTAGCTCCGTTGTCCGTGGAGAGGCTGAGCACAGTGTTTCGCCGCAGGTGCGGATCCTGGTTGTTGCTTGCCAGGAGCCAGCGGTCGGTGTCGGGCGTGGCGAGTGACTTGATGGAGGGCAGCCCGTCGAACCGGGCCACCGAACCGTTGTCGCTGGGATCGGGAAGATCCGGTACAGGCTGCAGGGGACTCCAGCTTTGGCCTCCGTCTTCGGAAAGGGCGGCCAGACGGCACGGCGTGGCCCGCGAATGCAGCAACAGCCGGCCGTCCTCCAGGCAGACCACCTTGTTCTCGTTGGGCCCCACGCCGGACGGTCCGGGGCCAATGAACGAGCCCAGCGCCCACGTTTCACCGTGATCGTCACTGAAGGCTGAGGCTGCAACGATCCGGCCGTCCACCAGGAGGACGTATTGCTGCACCAGCCTGTTCCTGTAGGGGCCCGCATGGATCTGGATACCTTGGCCGGCGGCCGCGAAGAGGCCGGTGATTCGCCCGTCCCGTTTGAGTTGGGCGGTGAGGCGCCGGTGTTGCCAGGTGCCGCCGTCGTCGTCTGAAAAGCTGACGTCGGCGTGCTGGATGTCGTCCGCGGGCTCCAGTCCGGCGGCGGCCTCGAAGAAGCCCGCGTGCGTTCCGGCCGCATGGAACATGAAGATCCTGCCGGTCACCGGGTCGACCAGGAGGCTCGGATCGCCGTAGCCGTCCAAGCCGGTCCCGGTCCTGACAACCTGCTGGCAGCCCCAGGTGACGCCGTTGTCATGGCTGCGCCGCAGGAGGAGGTCGATCGGGTTGGGCAGGTCATCCAGATTGGGCCTGCCGTCATAGGCGGCCAGGATCGTCCCCCGGGTGCTGACCGCGAGCGCCGGGATACGGTACTGCCGGTATCCGCCCGCACCGCGGACGGCAAGCACGTGCTCGACGTCGGGACGGGCGTGCGGGTAAGGGGAGAGGTAGGAGGTCACACCTCCCAGTGTACGAGAGTCAGCCATCCAACTCCGCGGCCAGGTTCCGCCGGGCGGCATCCTGCCATAGCGACCGGGCACGCCCGCTGTGGAAGAGCGGATCCAGCGCCAGGAGATAACGCACGACGGCGGCACGTCCCGCTGCGAAATCATCGTCGCTCACGTGGGCGTAATCTTCGCGGACGGCGGCAAGATACCGTGCGTAGGACTGTTCGTCGCCGCCCAAAACGGAAAGGTCGGCGTCGCAGAGGAGCGCCCCGGCGTGGTCGCCGGGCTCGGGCGAATGGGTGGCCGTGAGCCGGACCAGCCGGGCAACCTCGGCCACGTCCTCCGGTGCCAGGCGGGCAGCGGTCAGCCTCTCCTCGGCCAACAGCGCCGATTCCTCTTCATCCTGGCCGGCCACTCCCTCATAAACGGCGTCATGGAACCACGCAGCCAAGGCGACCGTGCGCGCAGGAAGGGCCGGCTCGGTGAGGATATCCAAAGCCTCCAGGACCGCCAGCAGGTGTGTCCGGCTGTGGTACTTCCGGCTGTCTTCACCCCACCGTTCCACCAGTTCCAGTCCCAGCTCCTCGTGGCCGGGAAAGGTGCTGTTCCAACGCTCCATCAAAGGCACGGTCAGAGCCTTGCTGCGCTCCCGGGCAGGAATCCGCAGGCCGCTCGCAATCAACTTCCGGACCAGCACACGGGCTTCCACCGGGATGGCGCCCGCTTTGACCAGGTCGTCATAGCGACGCTCGGGAACGTCGTAGTGGTCGCCGTCGAAAGCGCGTTCAGGAACCCCGGCCGCTGCGGCGAACGCGTGCAGTTCATCCAGCGAGGTATCGGATACCAGATGGGAAAACACCGTGCCGTGGGCGGGCCACAGCGGCGGATCAACGTAGACGGCCATGGCCAAAGTGTAGTCCCGGATCCTGCTGCAGGAACGGCCGGATGATCCTTCCCGGTTGCCGGTCATCGGGCGTGTCTACCGCCGACCACGGCCCGGAATCACAAGCTTCGCTGCCGGTGACGATCACGGCAACCGGGAAGGAGTATGGCGGGTCAGCGTTCGGCAGGCAGGATGTTCTGGTTGCCCCTGAATACGTTGTCGGGATCGAATTGTGCTTTGACCTTGGAGAGCCTGCGGTAGTTCTGCTCCCCGAACGCGGCAATGATCCGGTCCTGCCCTTCGTCCCCGATGAAGTTGAGCCAGACCCCGCCGGTGGTGTGCGGGGCGATGTCGTGCCTGAACTGCTTCACCCACGCCTTGGCTTCCTGCCCGCCTTCGGGGGAGTCTGCCAGGCCGAACGGATGGCTGACCCAGGCTGCGCTGCGATGCTGCAGGGGAGTGTTTTGGGCCGCAGGTCCTCCTACGGCCCCGCCCCAGCGGCCGATCAGTTGCTGGGAGTGCGTGCCGGGCAGACGCTGGGCCGAGTCCACCAGGATGTCCAGGGCTTCGTCGCTGAGTTGGTCGTGGTAGTCGGCGCTCCAGTAGTTGTAATAGCCGGGAGGGTCATCGATCATGCACTGGAAATCCGCGTAGCCCATGGGCTCCACCAGGTCCACCGTTGGACCGAGTTCCTTGAACGGCTTGGCGTACTCCCTGCCTTCCTCCACGTCCCCGGCATACAGGTAGGCCATCCCCACGGCCATCTTGCCCACCATGTCCTCCGGCACGAATTCTTCCTCCGGCGCAGTGAGGTAGATCAACGCAGTTCCCACGCCGTCCGGTGCTTCCAGTGCCAGGCGCCGGAATTCGCGGGACAACGCAGGTGCAGCCTCGCCGGGGAAGAGCGTGATCCCGGCCATGACAGTGGGGCCAAGATCGTGCAGTTGAAAGGTGAAGGACGTCGCAACACCGAAGTTGCCGCCACCGCCATGCAATGCCCAGAACAGTTCGGGATTCTCGTGGGCGCTCGCGGTGACAAGGTCGCCTGAAGCGGTCACCAGGTCCACGGACAGCAGGTTGTCGCAGGCAAATCCGTAGGAACGCTCCAGCCACCCCGAGCCGCCGCCCAACGTGAAGCCCGAGACACCAGTGGTGGAGGCGCGGCCTCCCGTGACCGCCAAGCCGTGCCGTTGTGTTGCCCGGTCGAACTCTCCCCAGGTAAGCCCTCCGCCGGCCGTGATGGTCTTGGCCTCCGGGTCGACGCTTACGGATTTCATGGGTCGGACATCGACGACCAGCCCGCCCTCGTTGGTGGACATTCCGGCCACCGAGTGCCCGCCGGATCTGACGGCCACTTCCAGATTGTGGGTGCGGGCATGGTGGAGGGCCTCCGCCACTTCACCGGGGCCGGAGCACCTGGCGATCACCGCCGGACGGCGGTCGATCATTGCATTGAAAAGTTTCCGGGTCTCGTCGTAATCCGGGTGGTCCGGACGGATCCATTCCATGGGACGCTCCTTCGCGCCTGAGACTCTCCCCTGAAACAGGGTACTGCGGCATCATCCAGCGGGCCATGGCTGGAGCTTACGGAATGCTTTCGGAGCCTGTTTCCAGGGAAATTACGACGGCAGTCCTCGCCTTGCGCGCACTGGCCGACCTAAGGGTCACATTGCGTTTGCGGACATTGAGGTTTCTTCCAGACGCAAACACGGATCTAGACTCGATTTATGCCGCACATACGAATATCCGAGGCCGCCCGTTTCCTGGGCGTCAGCGACGACACCGTGAGACGTTGGACGGAGAACGGGACGCTGACGCCGCAGAAGGATTCAGCCGGACGCCTGGTGGTGGACGGCCTGGAGCTGGCCACCCTTGCGCGTGACCAGTCGCACCTCCCGGACGACCCCTCCCGCGCCGGCAGTTCAGCCCGGAACCGCTTCATCGGCTTGGTCACCGGGATTACGGCGGACAAGGTCATGGCCCAGGTGGAGCTGCAATGCGGCCCGTTCCGTGTGGTCTCCCTGATGAGCAGCGAGGCCGTGCGCGAACTCGGGCTTGAGCTTGGATCGGTGGCCACCGCCGTGGTCAAGGCCACCACTGTCATCATCGAAACACCCCGGGGAAAGAGCATCATATGAACCGCAAACCCCTTACCGCAGTGCTGCTGGCCGGGGCCTTGGCAGCAAGCGTAGCGGGATGCGCCCCAGGCGCCAGCCCAACGTCGCAGCAAAGCACCTCACCTTCAGGCGAAATCACCGTCTTCGCCGCTGCGTCCCTTAAAGGAACCTTCACGCAGCTGGCCAAGGACTTCGAGGCAGCCAACCCGGGGACCAAAGTGAAGCTGAGCTTCGCCGGCTCCTCCGACCTGGTCACGCAGATCACCCAAGGCGCCCCGGCGGATGTGTTCGCCTCCGCCGACACCAGGAATATGTCCAAACTGGCTGATGCGAACCTCGTGGAGGGCACTGCCACAAACTTCGCCACCAACGTCCTGGAGATCGCCGTCCCACCCGGCAATCCGGCGTCGATCGCTTCTTTCGCGGACCTGGCAAAGCCGGGCATCAAAGTGGTCACCTGCGCAAGCCAGGTGCCGTGCGGCGCCGCAACCGACGCCGTCGAGAAAGCCTCCGGAACCACGCTGAGCCCGGTCAGCGAGGAGTCGTCCGTGACGGATGTCCTGGGGAAGGTCAGCTCCGGCGAAGCGGACGCCGGCTTGGTGTACGTCACCGATGTGAAGGGAGCCGGCGACAAAGTCAAGGGCATCCCGTTCGCCGAATCGGACAAGGCTGTCAACACCTATCCCATCGCCACGGTAGGCTCCAGCAAGAACAAGGCGCTGGCGGCTGCCTTCATTGCCACGGTTACCGGGGACAAGGGCAAGAAGGTCCTGGGCGACGCTGGTTTCGGCACACCGTAGGGAGAATATGAAGACCACCGGCTATCACGGTATTCCGCGATGGATCCATGCCGTGGCAGCAGTGGGTGGCCTCTTGGTGATCCTTCCGCTGGCAGCCATGCTGCTGCGCGTGAATTGGCCCCAGTTCATCCCCCTGATCACGTCCGAGTCGTCCCTCGCAGCCCTGGGCCTGAGCCTGCGGACGTCTGCCGCCAGCACGGCTCTCTGCATTATGCTGGGTGTCCCGCTGGCTCTGGTGCTTGCCCGGGGTGAGTTCCCCGGCCAGAAACTCCTCAGGTCCTTTGTGCTCCTCCCACTGGTGCTGCCGCCGGTGGTTGGCGGGATTGCGCTGCTGTATACCTTCGGGCGGCAGGGCCTGTTGGGGAAGTCGCTGGAGCTGGCCGGTCTGCAGATCGCGTTTACCACCACCGCGGTGGTCCTGGCCCAAACGTTCGTGGCCCTGCCGTTCCTGGTGGTCAGTTTGGAGGGCGCCCTGCGGTCGGCGGGCAGCAGGTACGAAGCCGTGGCTGCGACGCTCGGGGCCAAGCCCACCACCGTGCTTCGTCGCGTCACCGTTCCCTTGGTGCTGCCGGGGTTGGCGTCCGGGGCGGTGTTGTCGTTCGCGCGCAGTCTGGGTGAGTTCGGCGCGACGCTGACGTTCGCGGGCAGCCTGGAAGGTGTCACCCGTACGCTGCCGTTGGAGATCTACCTGCAGCGCGAGACCGACGCCGATGCCGCCGTCGCGCTGTCCCTGGTCCTGGTTGCCGTGGCCGTCGCGGTGGTGGGCCTGAGTTATGGCGGCGGCCGGCGACGCGCACCAGAGGCGGTCCAGCCGTGAGCTTCGAAATGCGCGCCAGCCTGGAGACCAGGAATTTCGACATGTCCCTCAGTCTCGGGGACGGAGAAACCGTGGCCGTCCTTGGTCCCAACGGCGCCGGCAAGTCAACGTTGCTGGGGGTGATCGCCGGACTGTTGCGGCCCGACTCCGGCTCCGCCTCGATTGACGGGCGCCAACTGTTCAAGCTCGACGCCGGCACTCGCCAATGGGACCCGCCACACCTTCGCGGCATCGCCCTTTTGGCCCAGGAGGCACTGCTGTTTCCGCACCTGAGTGCGTTGGACAACGTGGGGTTCGGCCCCCGCAGTGCAGGTGCTTCCAGGGCCGCTGCCCGGGAAGCTGCCCGGCATTGGCTGGCCGAAGTTGATGCCCAGTCCTTTGCTGACCGGAAGCCGGCGCAGCTCTCCGGCGGCCAGGCCCAGCGGGTGGCCGTAGCGCGGGCCTTGGCAGCCGAGCCGGACTTGCTCCTCCTGGACGAACCCATGTCCGCGCTGGACATCCATGCTGCGCCCTTGCTCCGCCGGGTCCTGAAACGCGTTCTTCAGGACAGGAAGGCCATCATCGTCACGCACGACGTCCTGGACGCCTACATGCTGGCGGACCGCGTGATAGTCGTGGAAAACGGTCGCATCGTGGAAGAGGGCCCGACGCGCCAGGTTCTGGAGCGCCCCAGAAGCCACTTCGCCGCCGGACTCGCCGGCCTCAATCTCGTCACCGGCGCCCTCAGCCGGGAGGGAATCACGACGCCGGATGGCCGGGTTTTCGCCGGACAGCACGATCCGGACTGGTCACCCGTGCCCGGCCAGGCAGGCGTGGCGGCGTTCCCGCCGTCGAGCGTTTCCGTTTTCCTCGGTGATGTCCACGGAAGCCCCCGCAATTCCTTCCCGGTGATCATTACGGACCTTGAGCCGCACGGCGACCAGATCCGGGTCCGGGCAGGCGCCGGTTTGGACGGCACGTTGTCCGCCGACATCACACCAGCGGCCTCGGCGGACCTCGGCCTTGCCCCCGGCATGGAGGTGCGGTTCGTGGTGAAGTCCGCGCTGGTGTCGGTGTACCCGGCGTGAGGCCTGGTCCCGATCTTCAACTGACGGAGACCGCCGGCACAACGCCGACGGCCCCCGCTCCCGTTTAGGGGATGTTGTGCCAGAACAGGCGGATAACATCAACGGCTAGCCGGATGATGTTGACCGCAAGGTTCCAGGCGCCCCTTGGTTCTTCACGTTTCCGCTTTGAATCCATGCCGACACCTCCTCCCAAAGGAACAGGCGCGGCTCGCACTGATAGTCGGCACAACAACGTTGCGGCCTACGTGCGTAGGGCCATAGACTCAAAGTGTGGCGTTTGAGGTTCTATGGCCCTCTTACCGCACCAATGAGCGAACCGCTCAGAACAAAGACCCGATGCCAGTCGGGTCTTTCGTTCGTTAACGGCACAGCAGGCTGTTGCCTGATGGTGCAAGCCTAGGGCAGGTTCCTGCTACTCCCGGTACATCCGCTCCGCGTAGGACGGCCCGTAGTAGGTCTCGAGATCTTCCAGCGGCGTCTCCGGCTGGGTGTACGCCTGGGCGAGCACCGCGATGCTGGGAAGGTCTTCGGTTTCCCACGTTTCCGGCTGCCACAGGCCGCTGCGCATGAAGGCCTTGCCGCAGTGGGTGAACACTTCCTCCACCGAAACCACGACGGCGGCACGCGGCCGGTGCCCCTTGACCACCATCTGATCGAAAAAGTCAGCGTCGCTGACCAGGCGGGCGGTGCCATTGATGCGGAGGGTGTCCGTGCGGCCGGGAACCACGGACAGGATGCCCACGTGCGGGTTCTCCAGGATGTTCCTGAAGCCGAAGGCTAGCTTGTTCCCGGGACGTTCCGGGATGGCAACGGTGGTGTCGTCCACCACGTGGATGAATCCCGGAGGATCGCCCTTGGGGGATGCATCCACGTGGCCTGCAGCATCGGACGTTGACAGGATGCAGAACGGGCTGGCTGCCAGCCACTGCCGGTCGAAACCGCTTAAGGTGGTGCGGACTTTGCGGCGGACCCTCTCCAACGGGGTGCCGATCAGCTCTTCGAGTTCGTGAGTGGTGGAAATCGGGTTCATGGCCCCAGCCTACGGCGCGGCGCAGGACCCAGGCCTTGCCTTTCTGCCCCTTTCATCTGGACAGGCGTTTCGCCCTCGGCAAACATGGAACGCAGTGGACGAAATCCAAAGTTGAGCGTAGTAGACTCAACTTTGAAATAAGTTTGGACTCACTCCAGGAAGGGAGCTCGCTTTGGACACCAAATTCACCACCAAGAGCCAGGAGGCCCTTTCTGCGGCCGCCATGAACGCCTCCACCGCAGGGAATCCGCAGGTGGAACCGGCGCACCTGCTCAAAGCGCTCATGGACCAGCGGGAAGGCGTTGCCGTGGCGCTGCTCCGTGCCACCGGCGCGGACCCGGACGCTGTGAGTGTGCAGGCAAGTTCCGCCATCAAGGCACTGCCTTCTTCCTCCGGCAGTTCCGTCCAGCAGGCGCAGCTGTCCCGCCCGACCCTGCAGGCCATCCAGGCCGCCCAAAACGAGGCCGACAAGCTCGGCGACTCCTTTGTCTCCACAGAGCACCTCCTGCTGGGGCTTTCGGCCGGAAGTGATGCGGTGGGCAAGTTGCTGCGCGACGCCGGAGCCTCCCACGAGGCGCTGCTCGCCGCACTGCCGGGTGTCCGCGGGGACCGCAAGGTCAATTCCCCGGATCCGGAGAACACCTTCCAGGCCCTGGAGAAGTTCGGCACTGACCTGACGGCTGTGGCGCGCTCGGGCAAGCTGGATCCGGTGATCGGCCGTGACAGCGAGATCCGCCGCGTGGTCCAGGTCCTCAGCCGCCGTACCAAGAACAACCCCGTCCTCATTGGTGAGCCAGGCGTTGGCAAGACAGCCGTCGTCGAAGGTTTGGCCCAGCGGATGGTGGCCGGAGACGTCCCGGAGAGCCTGCGCGGCAAGACGCTCATTGCCCTGGACCTTGCTTCCATGGTTGCCGGCGCAAAGTACCGCGGCGAATTCGAGGAGCGGCTCAAGGCCGTCCTGGAGGAAATCAAGAACTCCAACGGGCAGATCGTCACCTTCATCGATGAGATCCACACCGTAGTGGGCGCCGGTGCCACGGGTGAGAGCGCCATGGACGCAGGGAACATGCTCAAGCCCATGCTGGCCCGCGGTGAGCTCCGCTTGATCGGTGCCACCACCTTGGACGAGTACCGCGAGAACATCGAGAAGGACCCGGCCCTGGAGCGCCGGTTCCAGCAGGTCTTTGTTGGCGAACCCAGCGTGGAGGACACCATCGGTATCCTCCGCGGCCTGAAGGAGCGCTACGAGGCCCACCACAAGGTGGCTATTGCCGACTCCGCCCTGGTTGCGGCAGCCACACTGTCCAACCGCTACATCTCCGGCCGCCAGCTGCCGGACAAGGCCATCGACCTCGTGGATGAGGCTGCTTCCCGACTCCGCATGGAGATCGATTCCGCCCCGGAAGAGATCGACCAGCTGCGCCGCGCGGTGGACCGTCTGACCATGGAAGAGCTGGCCCTCCAAGGTGAGAGTGATCCTGCTTCCGTGGAACGGCTGGCTGCGCTCATGGCAGACATGGCGGACAAGAAGGAAGCCCTCGCGGCGTTGAATGCCCGTTGGGAAGCCGAGAAGGCGGGCCTGAACCGGGTTGGCGACCTCAAGGCCAAGATCGACGAGCTTCGCTCAGCGGCTGAAAAGCACCAGCGCGAAGGTGACCTCGAATCGGCGTCGCGCATTCTGTACGGCGAGCTGCCTGCGCTGGAACGTGAGCTCAACGCCGCAGCCGCGGAGGAATCCGCACGCAGCGATTCAGAACCCGAGCTCATGGTGGCCGAGGAAGTCACCGCGGACGATATCGCCGAGGTGATTTCGGCGTGGACCGGAATCCCCGCCGGCCGCATGCTGCAGGGCGAGTCGCAGAAGCTGCTGCATATGGAAGAGGAGCTTGGGAAGCGCCTGATTGGCCAGGCCAAGGCTGTGCAGGCCGTCTCCGATGCCGTTCGGCGCGCACGTGCGGGCATCAGCGATCCCAACCGCCCCACGGGGTCGTTCCTGTTCCTGGGCCCCACCGGCGTTGGCAAGACCGAGCTGGCCAAAGCCTTGGCTGATTTCCTCTTTGACGACGAACGCGCCATGATCCGGATCGACATGTCCGAGTATGGCGAAAAGCACTCGGTGGCCCGCCTGGTGGGTGCCCCTCCGGGATACGTAGGGTACGAGGAAGGCGGCCAGTTGACTGAAGCCGTGCGGCGCCGCCCCTACTCCGTGGTGCTGCTCGACGAAGTGGAAAAGGCCCACCCCGAGGTCTTCGACATCCTCCTGCAGGTGCTCGACGACGGCAGGCTCACCGACGGCCAGGGCCGCACTGTGGATTTCCGCAACACCATCCTGGTGCTGACCTCCAACTCCGGCAGCCAGTTCCTGGTGGACCAGTCCCTGGATGCCAAGGCCAAGCGGGACGCCGTCATGGCCGTGGTGCAGGCATCGTTCAAGCCGGAATTCCTGAACCGCCTGGATGAGATCGTCCTGTTCGATCCGCTGTCGGTAGAGGAGCTTGCCCGGATCGTGGAACTGCACGTGGCAGAACTCGGCCGACGCCTGCACGATCGTCGCCTCACCGTGGAGGTCACGGACGGCGCCCGCGCCTGGCTGGCCATGTCCGGGTTCGATCCTGCCTACGGTGCAAGGCCGCTGCGCCGTTTGGTGCAACGCGAAATCGGGGACCGCCTGGCCAAGGAGATCCTCGCCGGCCAGATCAGCGACGGCGACACTGTCCTGGTGGATACGGCCGCCGATGTGGACGAGCTCACCATCGCGGGCCTCGAGGCGCTGACCGCCGGCGACGACGCTGCCAGCTTGGGCACGGGCCTGTCGGTCCGCAGGAAGTAGCGGTCCGGAGGACGAGGCTACCTGTCGAGGAGGTCTTCCTTGATGGTGTTGCCCGAGTCCACCACGATGAAGCAATCAACGCGGCGGTCGCCACGGTTCCAGCTGTCAGTGCTGGGATACACGTTCTGCTGCAGCAGCACGTAGTTGTCGGCCGCCGCGTTGTCCAGTTTCACTGTGCCGCAGACTTCACGGCCCTTTTCCCGGAGCGCGTTTGTACCGGGGAATGACTCGTCCTGGCCATAGCTGTGCACGGCACCAAGCTGGGCTGAATGTTCGGTGTCGCAGGCCACGGCTTTGGCTTTGGGTGCGTTCGGGTCGAAGTCGGCAAAGCAATCGCCTACCTGGAAATCCTTGGCCTCGGTGTCGCGGGGGAGCGGTCCCAAAGTAGCCGTAGGGCTGGGGGTGCTGACCACGGCTTCCGGCCGGGTTCCCAACAGGTTGAGCAGCACCCAAATGACCACGCCTATGAGCGCCAGGACGCCTACCACGATTCCCCCGATCACCAGGCGTTGCCGCTTGGTGGTATCACCTTGGGGTGGAACCTCGGCGCCGGGCTCCCAGGATTGGGGAGGGTCCTGGGGCGCTGGCGGCAGACCGTCCTCGCCTCGATCCCGTGGCGAATCGTCACGTGGTGCAGTGTTGTCCTGGCTCATTCCCGTGGTGTGCCTTCCTGCCGTGGTGCCGCATTGAGGCCGACTCTACCCAATTTTCCGCCCCAGTGGAGGTGCTGGAAGCCGGAATTGCGGGCCTGGAGCCCCGACCTGTGGCCAGGGTGGCACGCAGGCACTCCCGAAAGCATGTAATCTAGACATACGACAAATTGACCAAACATTCCGGGGCCTCACCGATCGCCAAGGTGACCACCTCCGGTCCAAGTACAAAAGGGGGTCACGCCATGGGGCGCGGCCGTCAAAAGGCAAAAGCTACCAAGCAGGCTCGGGACATCAAGTACTACTCCCCGAACACTGACTATTCGGCCCTTGAGCGTGAGCTCACGGGCCCATCCAGTCGTGCAAAGAGCCACTTCCCGGAAGATCCGCCGGAGCCGGACTACTCGGCTTACGAGGACAAGTACGCGGAAGACGATGACGACGAGGTAGACACCCGCCGTATCGGATAGCTGTCGCAACCAACAGGTGCCGCAGGCACTGAGTTGTGTACCGCCGTCGTACATCAGGTCGTCGCGCATCTCCGGATGCCGAAAATCACTGAAGAAGGCCCGCAGGCCACGCCGCTGTTTGGCGTACCCTGCGGGCCTTCTTTTGTGCATCCAAGGCCAATGCGTTGTCCTGGTCAAGGCCCGGTACTAAGTTGATGAAGGACACGCCCCAGCGAAAGGAAAGCCATGCCTGAGGTCGAGAGGTACCAACAGGGAACACCGTGTTGGGTGGACCTGTCCTCCACCGAGATCGAGGTTTCCAAGGCGTTCTACAGCGACCTTTTTGGCTGGGAGCTGGACGGCATGGAGATAGGACCGGGCCTGACCTATTACATGGCCAAACTCAAGGGACGTTATGTTGCCGGGATGATGCAGCAGCTTCCGGACGCACCGGAGGGCATGCCGTCCTATTGGGCCAACTACCTCGCTGTGTATTCAGTGGACCAGGCGGCAGAGCGGGCGGTGGCGGCCGGTGGAACCATCGTCTTTCCGCCGGATGAGGTCCCCAACGGCAGCGGCCGGATGTTCTTCGCGGCCGATCCCACAGGGGCGCAGATCGGTTTCTGGGAGGCCGGGAGCCATCCTGGATCGGGGCTGGTCAATGAGCCCGGCACCCTGATCTGGAACGAGCTGCAGACAAACGATGTCCCCAAGGCCGTGGCCTTCTACCAGGCAGTGACCGGGTGCGGAAGCAGCACCGCCCCTGCAGGAGACCTTCAGGAATACACCAACCTCACCGTTGCCGGGAAGCCGGTGGCGGGAGCTGTGAAGTTGCCCATTGAGGGCCTGTCACCGTTTTGGATGACCTACTTCAATGTCACTGACGTGGATGCTTTTGCGGAACATGCGGCCAGCCTCGGCAGCCACGTCATTTCGCCTGCGTTCGACGTGCCGGGCATTGGCCGCATGGCGGTCCTGATGGATCCGGCCGGCGCAGCGTTCAGCATCATGTCGAGGCTTGACGCATGACCGCCCGTAGCCGTTACTCCCACGGCGAGCCGTGCTGGGCCGACCTTCAGACCCGGGATGTCGCCGGGGCCAAGGAGTTTTACGCTGCAGTGTTCGGGTGGAGCTTCACGGACCTGCCCACGCCTGACGGTCGGTTCTATGCCCAGGCTTTTATCGGAGAGGATTTGGTGGCTGTGGTCGCTCCGCAGAACCGCAGCCAGGAAGCCGCCGCCACCCCGGGCCAGTGGAATATCTATTTCGCGGCCACAGACGCCGAGGAGGTTGCCGAGGACGCCGTCCATGCGGGAGGGAAGCTCGAGTTCGGTCCCGAACATGTGGCGGACACCGGCGTCCTGGCCTTCATTGCACCACCAGGAGGCGGGACCACGGGCATCTGGCAGGCGGGCACGCACCTGGGAAGCCACCTCTACAACCAGGCCGGCGCCTTGGCATGGGCGGAGCTGTCCACGCCGGAGCCGCAGGCAGCGGTGGCCTTCTTCCAGCAGCTTTTCGGTCACGAGGTTACCGAATACCCCCAGGACGACGGCGGCAGCTACTCCACGCTGATGGTGAACGGTGGGGAGGTGGCTGGCGTCGTCCCTGCCGAAGCGGGGGAGGAGGCGGCCTGGCAGATCTACTTCGGGGTCACCGATCTGCGGAAGGCCGCACACGCCGCAGTGGCCGCTGGTGGCACCCTGCTCGTGGAACCGGAGGAACACCCGGAAGAAGGATCACTGGCCACCATCCAGGACCCCCAAGGCGGAGTGCTCAGCCTGATCCAAACCCCCTCACCCAACTAGGTCGCATTTGTGCGCGTTTTGAGCCCTCAAAACGCGCTTAACTGCGACCCAGTTGGGTGAGGCGGAGGCTTAGGCGTAGGCGTTCACCAAACGGACCGCACCGCCGTCGACGCCCTTGGCACCCTGGACGTAATCCGGGCCGGTCTTGTCGATCGCGTCCGAGTCGGCTGCAACGGTACCCATGATCCAGGACGGCAGGCCACGCTCGTTGAGGCGTGCCACCGCTGCGTCTGCTGCCTCGGGGGAAACGATGGCCACCATGCCCACGCCGAGGTTCAGCGTGCGCTCGAGGTCGGCCAGCGGGACATTGCCCAGCTCGGAAACCAGCTTGAAGATGGCGGGGAGTTCCCACGTGGCGCGGTCAACCGTGGCCACGAGGCCCTGCGGGAGGACACGTGCCAGGTTGGCCGCCAGGCCACCACCGGTGACGTGGCTGAAGCCGTGCACAGCGGCGCCGGCTGAAACCGGGAAGGTCCGTGCCAGGTCCAGGCAGTCGGCGGCGTAAACGCGGGTCGGCTCCAGGAGTTCCTCGCCCAGCGTGCGGCCGAGTTCGGACACCTGGCGGTCCAGTGCCCAACCGGCGTGGTTGATGACCCGGCGGACCAGGGAGTAGCCGTTGGAGTGCAGGCCGGAGGATGCCATGCCGATCACGACGTCGCCGGCGCGGACACGGTCCGGGCCAAGCAATGCGTCAGCTTCCACAACACCGGTGGCGGCACCTGCGACGTCGTATTCGTGCTCGCCAAGGAGGCCCGGGTGCTCGGCGGTTTCGCCGCCCACCAGGGCAGTACCGGCAACAGAGCAAGCGGACGCAATACCGCGGACAATGCCGGCGATGCGCTCGGGAACAACCTTGCCGCACGCGATGTAGTCGGTCATGTAGAGCGGCTCGGCGCCCACCACCACGATGTCGTCCACCACCATGCCCACCAGGTCGAAACCGATGGTGTCGTGGATGTCCATGGCCTGCGCGATGGCAACCTTGGTGCCGACGCCGTCGGTGGAGGTGGCGAGCAGCGGCTTCTTGTAGGTGAGCAGCTTGGAAACGTCGTATAGGCCAGCGAAACCGCCGACGCCGCCAATCACCGAGCTGTTATGGGTCGCCTTGACGGCGTCCTTCATGAGTTCGACTGCGCGGTCTCCCGCTTCGACGTCGACACCCGCCGAAGCGTAGGTGATGCCGGAGGCGTTCTCAGGAGTTCCGGCGGAGGATGCGGAGGTCATACAGACTCTTTCTTTTCGGCGTCGGTCAAACGATCAGCGTCGGTAAGGAGGTTCTCGAATTCGGCATCCGGTCCCGGATCACAGCCTGTGGCGCCCGGCTTCTCCGCCGGATCCTGGGTGTCGGAAGGATCAGAAACTGCGTCACCGGTAGGCTCGGCCGGAGCCAGGCCACCGAGGTCGGTGCGCTCGAGCAGGTTCTTGCCGAGCTTGTCAGCGTGCGGCAGCTCGATCGGGTACTTGCCCGTGAAGCAGGCGGTGCAGAGGCGTTCACGCGGCTGCTGGGTAGCCCCGATCATGCCGTCCTCGGAGATGTAGGCCAGCGAGTCGGCGCCGATCGCCTGCGAGATCTCTTCGATGGTGGCACCGTTGGCGATGAGTTCCGCGCGGGAGGCGAAGTCGATGCCGTAGAAGCACGGCCACTGCACCGGGGGGGAAGAAATCTTGACGTGGACTTCCTTTGCGCCGGCTTCCCGGAGCATCCGGACGATCGCGCGCTGGGTGTTGCCGCGAACGATCGAGTCGTCCACCACCACCACGCGCTTGCCGCGGATCACGGATTCCAAAGCGTTGAGCTTGAGGCGGATACCAAGCTGGCGGAGGGTCTGCGAAGGCTGAATGAAGGTACGGCCCACGTAGGCGTTCTTCACGAAGCCGTGCGCAAACGGGATGCCGGACTGCTCGGCGTAGCCAACGGCAGCGGGAGTTCCGGACTCGGGGACCGGAATGACGATGTCGGCCTCGTGGGTGTTTTCGCGGGCCAACTGGCGGCCCATCTCCACGCGGGACTCGTAGACTGAACGGCCTGCGATGGCCGCGTCCGGACGGGCCAAGTAAACGTACTCGAACACGCAACCGGCGGGGGTGGGATCAGCGAAACGCTGGGAGCGGACGCCCTCTTCGTCAATCGCGATGAACTCGCCGGGCTCGATCTCGCGGATGAAGCTCGCGCCAACGGTTGCCAGGCCGGCCTGCTCGGAGGCGACAACCCAGCCGCGGTCCAGGCGACCGAGGCACAGCGGGCGGATGCCGTACGTGTCACGGGCTGCGTAGAGCGTGCCTTCGTCCATGAAAACGAAGCAGAAGCCACCCTTGATCTTGGGAAGCAGCTCCAGGGCGGTCTGCTCCAGGGTCTTGCCCTCTTCGCCCTCAAGGAGTGCGGTCACCAGCGCAGTGTCCGAGGTGTTGCCCTGCTTCATTTCACCGGTGAGCTGGCCGTTGTTCCGCTGCAGGATCATTTCGCGAAGCTCTGCGGTGTTGGTCAGGTTGCCGTTGTGCGCCAGTGCAACCGTGCCGGTCGCCGTGGCGCCCAGCGTGGGCTGGGCGTTTGCCCAGTGGCTTGCACCGGTGGTCGAGTACCGGCAGTGGCCCACGGCCAGGTGTCCGGTGAGGGTGTTAAGGGTAGTCTCGTCAAAGACCTGGGACACGAGGCCCATGTCCTTGTAGACATTGATGCGCTTGCCGTCACTGGTAGCAATACCAGCCGACTCTTGTCCGCGGTGCTGCAGCGCATACAGCCCGTAATAGGTGAGTTTTGCTACTTCTTCACCCGGTGCCCATACCCCGAAGACGCCACAAGCGTCCTGGGGGCCCTTTTCGCCGGGGAGAAGATCATGTGAAAGTTTTCCGTCGCCACGTGCCACTGGTCGATTGTCTCATGTCCCGGCCGTGGTAAGTTCCCGTGCAGACTTTGTGACCCCGTGAACAGGCACTTATCGCGGAGGAAACGCCCAAAATGCGGTGCGTCTCACACTGCCCATATCGGGCCGGACTCAGCGGTCGCCGTCGTGCTCTGGACCCTCGTCCGGAACCGAATCCGGCACCGCCTCCACCACGGCGCGCTGGGAGCGCTTGACGCTGATCCGGTCCAGGACCAGCGCCAGGATGGAAAAGAGGATGACGCCACCCGCGGCGCAGGCCACCAGGAAGAAGCCGAACACGGTGCTGGCGTCGAACGCGGGGTCGGCCGGGCGGCCGTAGGCGATGATGGCAGCCACGATGGCGCCCACAATGGCGCCGAGGATCATGAACGGGACGAACTTGGGCGCCCTGCGGACGGTGATGTTGCGCCGGGCGGGCGGTTCGTTGCCGGTTTGATTGCCGGGTGCGGGAGTCGGGGTTTCCTCGGGAGCCATGCCTTCCAGCCTACCGTTCCGGATTTGGGGACAAGAACGCCCTCCGGCGCGGGCCGAAGGGCGTCATGGCGGCAGACCTGGTCAGCTGCCGCGGTACGTGGAGAATGCAAACGGGCTGAGCAGGAGCGGCACGTGGTAGTGCTCGCCTGTGTCCGCAACCGTGAAATTAAGGTCCACTTCCGGGAAGAACGTGTCCGTGCCGAGGGCAGCGTAGTAATCGCCGATAGCGAAGTTGAGCCGGTAGGCGCCGCCCGGAATCTGCTCGGGGCCCAGGTTCTTGATGCGGCCGTCGGCATCCGTTTCGCCCTTGCCGACCAGCGTCCAGTTCTCGCCTTCGCGGACGTAAAGTACGACGGCGACACCCGCCGCCGGGCGTCCGGAACCGGTGTCGAGGATATGGGTTGTTACCTGCGAAACGCTCATGCGCTGGCTCCTTCGGTGACCAGGCCCGAGAGGCGCAGCAACGCGATCTCCCGCAACTGGCCGGCTACGATCGTGTCTTCTTCTTCGGGGGTGTGGGCCAGGCGCTCGTTGAGCGAGGCAAGGATTTCCTGGGCGCTGCGTCCTGCGGCGCGGATCAGGAAGACCCTGCCAAACTTTTCCTCGTAGTCGCGGTTGCCCTGGGCGAGCGCTTCGGCCACGGCCTGGTCTGCGGGGTCCACGCCGGACTGTTCGGAGCGGGACATGGCCGCCTCGGTGGTCTGGGCCTTGGGGCGTTCGCCGATGCGGGGGTGGTGCGCCAGGGCTGCTTCCACTTCGGTTGCAGTGAAGGGCTCGGCGGCTTGGCGGCCCTGTTCCAGCAGGTCATCCAAGCTGGTGTAAGGGCGTGCGTCCACTACTGCTTCCACCCAGCGGGTGATGTCCAGGGCGGGGGTGACGGCCGTGATGGCCTGCTCCCGGTCCAGGCGGTTGAATTCTTCAAGCTCCATGCTTGTCGGTCCTTGTGAAAAATGCTGGCATCCATGGTGTGGGCTATGCGGAACTCCGGGTTTGGCCGGAGGAAGCATCCTCACTTCTTCATTCCGCATCATGGAACTGTTATTTCAGCATACGTAAGTAGTTAAGCCGAGCTGAAGCATCAGTGTCAAGAGGCGACAGCTGTACGACGCCGCGTCCGTACCGTGAGGTACAGCCGGTGCGACGTAATCACCAAGGCGAGCCAAGCGACACCGATGGCCCAGGCAGCGAGCACATCCGTCAACCAATGGTGCCCCAGGTAAACGCGGCTGAGTCCCATGGTAAGGGCGAAAATCACTGCCACGGCTATGGTCAGAACCCTGGCCCTGGCCGTTTTGAGGCGCAGGATCACCAAGTAGGCAACGATTCCCGCGATGACGATCGAGTTCAAGGAGTGTCCGCTGGGGAAGGACGCCGAGTGCTCGTACGGAGGAATGGCATCGGAGAGATCCGGGCGTGCCCTGCCGAAGAGCGGTTTGCCCAGGATGGTGATGATCAGCGACCCCAGCCCTGCAGCCAGCATCAGGATCACCGGCGTCCACGAACGGCGACGCAGCGCCAATGCCACCATAATGGCGGTGGCGAGCAGCGGCATCCCTACCGTGCCGCCGATGTTCGTATACGCGGTCACTGCGACATCAAGCTCAGGGGACCGGACGCTTTTGGCCGCAGACAACACAGGATCATCCAGCCCGGCCACACCGTCGGCGTCCGTCACGGACTCATAGACCTCGCCGAACACCAGCGCCAATGAGGCAGCGGCAGCCAAGCCCAGGAGCAGCGTAAAAACCAGCGCCGCGTATGGGCCGAGCAACGCCGTGACACGTTCCGCGACCGCAGCCATGAACCGTCCCAGCGGAGTTTTCCACCGGGTCAGGTCCTGTCCGGCAACAAACCGGTCCTGGCTTACCTCGCCGTGGACACCCTTCTCAGGCAGCTGTTTTTCTTCGGTCGCCACTCTCGGTCCCCTCGTTAGCAACGGCTTTGGTAATGGTGAGTAACCTTAGCAGTTTGGGCTTGGAGCTTCGGTTCAGAGCGCGCCCACAACGATGTGTGCGGCAGAATGACCTCAACCAGCTGAAGGAGTTCGCACATGCCAGACATTCTGACGTCCAGGTTCCTGTTCGGTCCCGGCCCGGGCAATTGCTACCCCGAAGCCATGGCGGCCTTGGCCTATCCAGTGCTCGGGCACCTCGATCCTGTGTTCATCGAACGGCTCGACCATGTGTGCGAAGGCCTCCGGGCCGTCTGGGGGACATCCAACGCGCGGACGCTCCCGTTGAGTGCAACAGGTTCCGGTGGCATGGAAGCGGCGTTTGTGAATACTGTGTCCGACGGCGACGTGGCCGTCATCGCTGTCAACGGACTGTTCGGGGCACGAATGTGTGAGGTGGCCCGGCGCTGCGGAGCCACTGTGGTGCGAGTGGATCACGAATGGGGTCAGCCCGTGGATGCTGACCGCGTGCTCTCTGCGCATCCCAACCCGAAAGTCATCGCCGCCGTCCACGCAGAGACGTCCGTTGGCGTTCTTTCCGACATCGCCGCCCTCGGGGCGGGCAAGGGCGATGCCCTGCTCATCACCGACGCTGTCACGTCCATCGGCGGACTGGAGCTGTTGGCAGACGACTGGGGTATCGACGTCGGATACGCCGGAACGCAGAAGTGCCTCGGCGTCCCGCCGGGACTGTCGCCGTTTACGGTGTCCGACCGCGCCTTCGAGCGCCGTGTCAAGGATCCGCGTTCCTGGTACCTCGATATCGGGCTGCTCGGCGGTTACGTTGGCGCGGCGAGCGGGGCCCGGACGTACCACCACACTGCGCCGGTAACGATGATCGCAGGCCTCGAGGCAGCGTTGGACCGGATCCTCGCTGAAGGCCTGGACGTTGTGCAGGCCCGGCACCGCGCCGCGGGCGCTGCTTTGCAGGACGGGTTGCAGGACATGGGGCTCGAACTGTTTGCCGCCGAGGGCTCCCGCCTGCCAAGCCTCACCACGGTCAAAGTGCCCGACGGCGTCAACTCATCCGCCGTCCGCGCCTACCTTTTGGAGCACTTCAGCATGGAGATCGGCGCTGGGGTGGGCGAATTCGCGGACACAGTGTGGCGGATCGGAATGATGGGGCCGAATGCCAACAGTGCGTCGGTGACGTTGGTGTTGGGCGCGCTGAAAGAGGCGATCGCGAAGGCGTGAGCGCGAGAGGGTTCCCTGGGAAGGGCCGGTGAGAGAAGGTTCCCAACGGGCGCTCACCTCACGGGCGACCTGACGGGCGTCGTACGACAAAACCGCGGTGGCGGTCGTATCTCCGGTGGCCGGCTGGATCGAAGCGAAGCGCAACGAGCCAGCGCCCGGCAACTCGAAGCCCGGCATGCCGCCCCGTCTGTGTTTGCTCGAAGATAATTCTGCTCAGCCACGGTCAACGTTCCCGGCCGCGGTGGAGCGGCGATGGGTACATCTTCCCGGTCAGCCCGTGGGAAGTTCGTTCGGGTCGCAGCTTGGCGAGGCGACAGGAACAGTCAGGCGCAGGTAGGCCGGGTTCTTGGACTGGATGGTGACCGTTGCCCCCGATGCGTTTGTACTACGCGTGACGACCCAACCGCCGGGAGTGGGATCGGTCCCGCCGAACGACGGGAATCCATTCTGCGCCAGGATGGGGTCGGCCACTGCGAAAACGTCCTCGAACGCGTTGGAGGGCTTCACAATGTCAGCACTGCTTTTCATGCTGGCTGGCCGGAGGATGCACCTGCCGTCATCCGTCCGGCTCAAGGTGGCCTGTTTTTCCACACTCCACGTGATCCCAGGCAGCTTCTTTTCCAGCGCAGCAACGAGATCCGAACGCAGGGAATCATATTTCGCCAGGCTCTGTGCCACCGGCTCGGGGCTCGCCGTGATGGGCGGGGCGCTGCTCGGCCCGCTGGTGTGGTGGTGCGGGGTTGCAGTGCACCCGGCCAAGATTGGGGCGTACGTCACCAGCGTGGCCAGGATTAATGGTCTCGATGCAGTGCGGCCCATTGTTCCCCCAGGTTTTGTTAAGGCACGACGGCGGCCATCAACGCATGCTTTCACACCCGCCTCGCGTCCGGCCATGGGGAGATGAGCCCATCTTCCCCGGGTGAGAGAGGGATCGGCGGAAGGGGCGTTTAGGTGAGAGAGCGTCCGCGTGGAGGGGTGTTTAGGTGAGAGAGCGTCGCAACCTCCGGACGCTCTCTCACCTATTGCACGATTGAGATGAACGCTCTCTCACCCTTTTACGTCTCGCGGGTCAGGGTCCAGGTGTTGGTGCCGTCCTGGCGCTCGAACGTCACCGTGGTCACCAGAGCCTCGATGAGGGCCAAACCGCGCCCCGACTCGGCATCGGAATCCGGCATCGAGGCCTGCATGTCGTTGGCGAACGGTTCGCGGGCATTGAACGCGCTGACCCTCGCCACCAGGCGCGTGGGCCGCACGCTGATGTCCACGGCGATTTCCACGGGCTTCTCCGCCACGGGCTGCGCGTGCTGCACGATGTTGGAAGCTGCCTCGATCACGGCGGTGGCGAACGTCATCCGGTCCATGTCGGGCACGAACGAGGCGTCATCCCACAGCGCGTCGATCTCATTATGGATGGCCTCGATGGCGTCGTCGTTGGACAGCCCGTGGTAGCTGCGGCGGGCAATGACGTCAGTCATTGCCGAACGCCTCCTCCGCCGACGGATACGCGGTGAGGACCCGGTCCATATTGGTCAGTTCCAGCACCATCTTCACCTGCGGCTGCACGCCCGCGATACGGAGATCTCCGCCGGCCTGCCGTGCAGCTTTGAGGCATCCGATGAGGGCACCCAGTCCGGAGGAATCCATGAAGTCGGTCTCGGCCAGGTTGACCACCACGCGGTTGGCGCCGCCCGCGACAACCTCGTTCACTACCTCGCGCAGCTTGGGAGCGGCCACCATGTTCAAACGGCCCACGCCCTTCACCTCCGCGTAGGACTCCTTGACCTCGTAACTAAACTGCATCCGCATTCCTCTCCTCGGGGACAAATCCCTTGTACAAAACTGCCTTCACCAGGACGCTCAGGACCACCAGGTCAAAGGCAACCCAGGCGACGTTCACCAGCGTGCCCAACGGCTCGGAGAGACCCGTCATGAGCCGGGCGATGCCCACCACCAACGCCACGGCCAGCAACACGGCCACGATGATCTGGGGACGGATGAGGCTCCAGCTGGGTCCGCCGTTCTGGCGCGCCTTGGGGGTGACGGCGAATCCCAGGGGACGTCCGAACCAAACGTTACGGGCCGCCGTCGTGCATGCTTTGATCCAGGTGGGGAACAGCGCAAGGCTGTACTGCTGACCGCGCCAGGTGGGAATCCCGTGACCGGCCACCACGAACAGCAGCTGGTTCACCACCATGAACGGGATGAAGCGTACAAAGAAGTCCCAGCTCAGGCTGCTCACGGGCAGGATGCCCAGCGTCAGGTAGATGATGGGCGCGGCGAAGTAGACCACGGCCGCGAACCCGCTCAGGTAGCTCCACATGGTGGAGAAGTACATGAGCCGCTGGCCCCAGGACAGGTTTCGCTGGACCAGGGGGTTCTCGCGGAGCAGGACCTGGATGGTGCCCTGCGCCCACCGGAGGCGCTGCGTGAGCATGGTCTTCAGGTCCTCGGGCGCCAAGCCGTTGGCCAGGATCTCGTGGTGGTACACGCTCTTCCAGCCCAGGCCGTGGATGCGCATGGCCGTGGCCATGTCCTCGGTGACGGAGATGGTGGCCAGCGGCATGATGGGCTGGGCTTCGTCCGTGCGTTCCACCGAGATGGCAGCAAGCACCGCGTGGACGGACTCGAGTGCGCCCAGCGGCGACCAGTCGCGGCCGGACATACGGTCGACGGCGTCACTGGCCACGGTGGTCACGCCCGACTCGCCGACGTGGGCGAGTTCCATGGCGGCGATTTCCTCGAGATCGGCTTCGAGGGCGGAGAAGTCAGCGGCAACCAAGGTGCGTACGGCCTCGTCCACTTTGCGCCGTACCCGGTAGGTGATTTCGCTGAGGGAGACGCGGGCTTCGAGTTCCTGCTGCGCCGAGTTGGTGGCAGCTTCCACCTGGTTGAGCATCTCGGCCACCAACGGATTGTCGGCCTCAGGTGACCTGCGGGCCTTCCTGATGGCCTGCTTGGAAGCCGCCAGTGCGCGGCGGATGCTCTCCTCCGTGGCCTTTACGTATCCCACCAGGCCCAGCTGCATCAGGGCTTCGCGGCGGAGGATGGCGTTGGATCCACAGAAGAACGCCGCATTCCAGCCGTCCTTGCCCTGCTGGATGGGCCCGTAGAACAAGGGTGCCTGGCTGCCCAGAGGGTCGTCGGCGGGGACGTTGATGAAGTACTGCGGGGTCTGGACCAAGGCAACGCGGTCGTCGGTGAAGTAGCCCAGCGTCTTGTCCAGGATGTCCGGCTCGGGGATCTGGTCGGCGTCGAGGATCAACAGGTACTCGCCGGAGGTGAGCATCAGGGCGTTGTTCAGGTTGCCTGCCTTGGCGTGGCGCGGCATGTCCGGCGTCCAGTCGGCGGAGCGCGTCACATAGCCAATCCCGTGCGATTCGGCGAGTTCGCGCATCTCGGGCCGGTTGCCGTCGTCGAGAATCCAGGTGCTGTGCGGCCAGCGGATGTCCTTGGCCGCCAGAGCCGTGGTCAACACCAGGTCCAACGGCTCGTTGTACGTGGTGATGAAGACGTCCACGGTCGCATCCGGGGCAGGCGGGGGCGGCGGCTTGCGGATCTTGAGGTTCCACACCGTCAGCCCGAACAGCATCACGTCTATGAGGCTGTAGGTCTCGGCGATCACCAGAGGAATGGCGATCCACCACGCCTCCCAGTTCAGCGACGCCAGCCAGCGCCACGTCACGTAGTTGACGCCAAGAATGACTGTCAGGACAACCAGCAACCGGGTCCAGAATCGAGTCACAAATCCCCCTTTTTGCGGCTAGTGCCGGATTGTCCCTGTCTGGTGGGCAGCGCTTTGTTGACGGCGGACCACGACGGCGGTCACGTCATCTTCCGCTGTGGCGGCGGGCGCCAGGTCCAGCAACGCGGCGCAGACCTTGTCCGAGGTCGGCTCGTTGCGCGCTGCTTTCTCCACGTTCCGCATGAATTCCTCGAGCGACTCGTGGGCGTCCAGGACACCGTCGCTGACAATCACCAGGGAGTCCCCGGCCTCCAGTTGCAGCTCCGCGGCGGGCCACAATTGCCCGTCCAGGATGCCAACCGGTGGACCTGACGAAACGAGTCTCCTGGCCGGACCCTCAGCCGGGATGTGCACGGCCAGGCCGTGGCCGGCGTCGATGTAGCTCAGCACGCCGGAGCCGCTGTCCAAGCGTGCATGGAACATGGTCACAAACGAGCCGGACTGGTCCAGGTCCGAGGCGATGGTGGCGCTCGCGGAGGCGAAGGCGGCATCGAGGGCCGGAGTGTCCGCGACGGACCGCATCACGGCCCGTACGGTGGCGGCGATGAGCGCAGCGCCCATGCCTTTGCCCATGGCGTCGGCGAACGTCAGGTGCATGCCGGCGGGAGTCTGGTACCAGTCGTAAAAGTCCCCGCCCACGCTGCGTGACGGGCGGAAAGCGCCGGCGACGTCGTAGTCGTCCAGCCTCACGGTTTCCTGCGGCAGGAGGCTCTTCTGTACGACGGCGGCGCGCGCGAGTTCGTCGCTTTGGCGCGGGTCTTCCGCGGGCTGGGCGGGAGTGCGTGCCCGGCGGAACAGCGCGCGGATGCGGGCCTGGAGCTCCTTGGGACTGAAGGGCTTGTTGATGTAGTCGTCCGCGCCGGTATCCAGGCCGTTGAGCCTGTCGATCTCGTCGGCGCGGGCCGTGAGCATGAGGACGTAGGCATCGGAGAACTCCCGCAGGCGGCGACAGACTTCCATGCCGTCGATGTCCGGGAGGTTGATGTCCAGCGTCACCAGCTCGGCGTTGGTGGTGCGGACGGCCTCGACGCCGGACAGGCCGTCCGGTGCCTCCGTCACCTCGAAGTCGAGCTGCTCAAGAACAAGGACCAGGAGGCCGCGGATGTCGGCGTCGTCTTCCACGACGACAGCCTGGCGTTTGACCGGTGTTGAGACCATGGCTCCATTAACTAATGTCCCTGACGATTTGTCACGTTTAGTAAAGACACGTGTAACGCCCGCTCATGGAAGTGAGCGGGCGTTACAAAAATTGTGCATTTATGTGAGTGAGGGATCTCCAAAAAGGGGTACTACGTGAGAGAGCATCCTCGGAAAGGGGGCGTTAGGTGAGAGAGCGTCCTAGACGCCGAGCTCTTCGCGGAGCGCCTGCACGTGGCCCTGGGCGCTCACCTGGTACTGGGCGAGCTTGACCTTGCCGTCGCCATCCACCACCACGGTGGAGCGGACGATGCCCTCCACGATTTCACCCTTGACGAGCTTCTCGCCCCAGGCGCCGTAGGCCAGCGCCACGGAGTGGTCTTCGTCGGAGAGCAGCGGGAAGGTGAGCTGGAAGTCGCCGGTGAATCCCTGGAGGGCTTCCTGGGCGTCGGGGGAGATCCCGATGACGTCGTAGCCCTTGCCCTGGAGGCTGGCCAGGTTGTCGCGGAAGTCGCAGGCCTCGGTGGTGCAGCCGGGGGTGGCCGCCTTGGGGTAGAAGTACACAATGACGTTGCGTCCGCGGTAATCGGACAGCGAGACCTTGTTGCCGTCGGCGTCGAGAAGCGCGAAGTCCGGAGCTTGCGTTCCGACGAGGAGTTTCTGGGTCATGGCGATCCTTTACGTTCAACCGGTCTGCACCGGCGTTTGGTCATACTAAGAAAGCGGATTCGAGATATAGAACAGCACAATCAGATGCTGTATTCCGCAGGTCCGCGCACAGTGGCATAAGGGCCGGGCACGAACTGGTAGCCACCACCACGGACGGTGGAGACGGTGTAACGGGCGGAGCCAAGCTTCCGCCGCACCCTTCCAACATAAACGTCGATCGACCGGAACGCCGCGCCCGGGAGGTCAAATGACTCCAGGAAGCGTTGCAATTCTTCACGTCCGATCGCCCGTGAGCAGTTCACCACGAGGTAGCGCAACAGCTTGTATTCCATGCCGGTAAAGGCAACGGGCTCCCCGTCCAGTAGGACTACTTCAGCCGCGAGGTCGATCGCAAGTTGGCTGCGTCGGGCGGCCAACGTTACGGGCTCGACGGCGGTGCTGCCGCCCGCTTCAGCCTGTTGGGACGCCTCTGACAGAGCGTCCGCAAGGGAGACGGGAGACGCGCTCGAAAGGTGGTTACCGGCGTCGGCGGTTTCCTGCGGAGTGCCGCCCCAGGAAGTGTCGCCGACGCCGGAGTGCTGTGCCCCGGTGGCGGGCCAGATGCGGACTTCCGCCTCCGGGGCAAGTTTCATGGCCCGTGCCAGCACCAGCCGTGCTGCACGTTCCCAAATTTCGGGGTCCACGGGATCGCCCTCGGCGGGGTTGACCCAAAGGGCCAGGCCGTGGGCAGTGAGAGCCGGGGAGGTGAGTCCCTGTGGTGTGGGGCCCTGCCGCCGCGCGGCCCCGGGACGTGTTTGGCGTCCCGGGAACCGTGCGGGTGGCGGACCGTAGGCATTGACTGCCATGGCGGTGGGTCCTAAACGTTACCGCGGCGGATCAGCTTGCCGCTGGGGTTCTGGAAGTCGATTTCCGAGCCCCGCAGGTAGGTCTTGCGGACTACACCGGAGAGCGGGCGTCCGTCGTAGGGGGTGATCGGGTTCTTGTGCTTGAGCTTCTTCACGTCAACCACGTAGGCGTCGTCGTGGGCGAAGATGCTGAAGTCGGCGTCGTAGCCAAGGGCCAGCTGGCCCTTGTTGTGCAGTCGTGCCAGCGCAGCGGGCTTCTCAGACATCCAGGCGACAACCTGTTCCAGGGAGATGCCGCGGTGGCGTGCCTCGGTCCAGATGAGGGACAGGCCCAACTGGAGGGACGAGACGCCGCCCCAGGCTACGGCGAAGTCGCCGTTTTCCAGGTCCTTGAGGTCAAGGGTGCTGGGGGAGTGGTCGGAGACGATGCAGTCGATGGTGCCGTCCTGCAGGCCCTTCCAGAGGAGCTCGCGGTTGGAGGCCTCGCGGATGGGCGGGCAGCACTTGTAAGCCGTGGCGCCGTCGGGGATTTCTTCGGCCATGAGCGTCAGGTAGTGCGGGCAGGTCTCAACGGTGAGGTTGACGCCGTCGCGCTTTGCCGAAGCGATCATGGGCAGCGCATCGGAGGAGGAGAGGTGCAGGATGTGGGCGCGGGCGCCGGTCCAGCGGGCGCGTTCGATGACCTCGGCGATGGCCTTGTTCTCGGCGCCGCGGGGGCGGGAGGCGAGGAAGGTCTCGTAGTGGTCGCCGCCGGGGTGCGGGGCGCGGTCGATCGCGTGGGAGTCCTCGGCGTGGACGATCATGAGGGAGTCGAAGGACTTCAATTCCTTCATGTCCTCTTCCATCTCGTCCGCATCCAGGTGCGGGAACTCGTCCACGCCGGAGTGCAGGAGGAAGCACTTGAAGCCGAACACGCCTTCGTCGTGCAGCGGGCGGAGGTCGGCCTTGTTGCCCGGGATGGCACCGCCCCAGAATCCGACATCCACGAATGCCTGGTCCTTGGCGACAACGCGCTTCTGCTCCAGGCCGTCCACGGTGGTGGTGGGCGGGATGCTGTTCAGCGGCATGTCGATGATGGTGGTCACGCCACCGGCTGCGGCGGCACGGGTGGCGGAGGCGAAGCCTTCCCATTCGGTGCGGCCGGGCTCGTTGACGTGGACGTGGGTGTCCACGAGGCCGGGGATCAGGGTCTCGTCGTCGGCGAGTTGGATGACCTCGGTGCCCGTCAGGCCGTTGCCCAGGGGTTCGATGGCGACGATCACGCCGTCGCGGATGCCAACCTCGCGGGGTGCGATGCCGGCCGTGGTCAGGATGCGCTGACCACGGATAACGAGGTCATAGGCGCCGATTGCTTCAGACATTGAGGTACTCCTTGTTTTCAGTCCGTTCCGCCAGGTACACGCCTATGTGCTTTCCTAATTGTTCAAGCAACGGACCTGCTTCAGCGATACATTTCTGGACATCGTCTTCCAAGTCGGTCAAAGCGTGGACCGTGTGGAAGCCGGCATCGTTCAGTTGTTCCCGGCTCAGGGTACTCCGGCCGCACACGGCGATCACGGGTACCCCGGCTTTTGCTGCCGCCCGGCTGACACCCATCGGCGTCTTGCCCAGGAGGCTTTGTTCGTCCAGGCTGCCTTCCCCGGTGATCACCAGGTCGGCGCCCTTCAGTTTGGTTTCCAGTTCAGTGAACTCGAGTACGACGTCGATACCCGGCCGCCGCTGCGCCTTCAGTGCCGCGATGGCAATGTAGCCAACGCCGCCCGCCGCGCCTGCGCCAGGAGCTTTCGCTGCGTGCTTGGCTTCGATACCTGTGGCTTGGCTCAGCACGTCCACGAAGTGGCTTGCTGCCGCGTCCAGTTCGGCGACGTCGTCCGGCGTCGCGCCTTTTTGCGGACCGAAGATGGCTGGGGCTCCGCTTGTCCCCAAAAGGGGATTGTCGACGTCGGACGCCAACACGAACTCGGTAGCCTCGATCCGCACGTCGAAGTTGGCGAAGTCGATGCTGTCCAGGTTGGCGAGGGCGGCACCGCCGCCGGGGAGCTCGTTGCCGTCCTTGTCGAGGAACACTGCTCCGAGGCCCTGCAGGACGCCTGCCCCGGCGTCGGTGTTGGCGCTGCCTCCAACGCCAAGGATGATGCGCCGGCAACCGAGGTCCAGCGCGGCACGGATGAGTTCGCCCGTGCCGATGCTGGTGGCGGTCTTGGCGGTTTCGCTCGTGGGGCCATCCGGCAGGAGGGCCAAACCGGAAGCGGCGGCCATCTCGATCACTGCTTCGGTGCCTCGGATGGCGAAGTCGGCCTTGACCGGATCGCCGAGTGGGCCGGTGACCGTGGCGGTCCGGCGGGTGAAACCGGAACCGATGGCGGCGTCGATGGTTCCTTCGCCGCCGTCGGCCACCGGAATGCGTGTTGTCTCAAGTCCGTTGCTGCCGAAGCCGGCCAGCAGGCCTGTTGCCAGGTGCTCGACGACCTCGGGCGCGGACAGCGAACCCTTGAATTTGTCCGGGGCGATGACCACACGCATTCCGGTGCCTCCTTACTGTTACTTACGCTTTGGCGAGGATCGCGGTGGGGGCGTCCTCTGCCGACTCGGCCAGCTCTTCGAACTCGTTCACGGCGTTGATTTCCAGACCCATGGAGATGTTGGTGACCTTCTCCAGGATCACTTCCACAACCACCGGAACCTTGAACTCGTCGCGCAGTGCCTTGGCCTTGTCGAAGGCGGCAGGCATATCTTCCGGGTTCTCCACACGGATGGCCTTGCAGCCCAGGCCTTCAACCACCTTGATGTGGTCCACGCCGTAGCCCATGGTCTCGGGGGAGTTGATGTTATCGAAGCCCAGGGACACGTGGTAGTCCATGTTGAAGCCGCGCTGGGACTGGCGGATCAGGCCCAGGTAGGAGTTGTTCACCACAACGTGGATGTACGGCAGGTTGAACTGTGCGCCCACGGCCAGCTCTTCGATCATGAACTGGAAGTCGTAGTCACCGGAGAGTGCAATGACGTTCTCGCCCGGCTTGCCGCGAACCACGCCCAAAGCGGCGGGAGCGGTCCAGCCCAGCGGGCCGGCCTGTCCGGCGTTGATCCACTTGCGTGCGCCGAACACGTGCAGCATCTGGGCGCCGGCGATCTGCGAGAGACCGATGGTGGACACGTAGGTGGTGTCCTTGCCGAAGGCCTTGTTCATCTCTTCGTACACGCGCTGCGGCTTGATCGGCACGTTGTCGAAGTGCGTCTTGCGGTGCAGGGAACCCTTGCGCTCCAGGCACTCGGCAACCCAGGCGGAGTAGTCCGGCAGGGTGCTTGCAGCCTTGCGCTCACGGGCCAGTTCCAGCAGGCCGTCCAGGGCTGCACCTGCGTCGGAGGCGATGCCCAGGTCCGGGGAGAAAACGCGGCCGATCTGGGTGGGCTCGATGTCGATGTGAACGAACTTGCGGCCGGCCGTGTAGGTGTCCAGGCCACCGGTGTGGCGGTTGGCCCAGCGGTTGCCGATGCCGATCACGAAGTCGCTCTGCAGGAAGGTCTCGTTGCCGTAGCGGTGCGAGGTCTGCAGGCCAACCATCCCTGCCATCAGGTCGTGGTCGTCCGGGATGGCGCCCCAGCCCATCAGGGTGGGGATCACGGGAACGTTCAGCAGCTCGGCCAGCTCAACCAGCTGTGCAGAAGCGCCGGCGTTGATGATGCCTCCACCGGCAACGATCAGCGGGTGCTTGGCCGCGGTCAGCATGTCCAGGGCCTTTTCCAGCTGCTTGCGGGAAGCCTTGGGCTTCTCCACCGGCAGGGGCTCGTAGGCGTCGATGTCGAACTCGATCTCGGCCATCTGAACGTCGATGGGCAGGTCCAGCAGAACCGGGCCCGGACGGCCGGAGCGCATTACCTGGAAGGCCTTCTGGAAAGCACCGGGAACCTGGCCCGGCTCCAGGATGGTCATGGCGAACTTGGTGACCGGCTTGGCGATGGACTCGATGTCCACGGCCTGGAAGTCTTCCTTGTGCAGCTTGGACACCGGAGCCTGGCCGGTGATGCAGAGCATGGGGATCGAGTCTGCCCAGCTCGCGTACAGGCCGGTGATCATGTCCGTGCCGGCGGGGCCCGAGGTGCCGATGCAGATGCCGATGTTGCCATCAGCTGCACGGGAGTAGCCGTCTGCCATGTGGCTGGCGCCTTCAACGTGGCGGGCCAGGGTGTGGCGGATACCGCCGTGTGCCTTCATTGCCGAGTAGAAGGGGTTGATTGCTGCGCCTGGCAGGCCGAACGCCTCGGTGGCGCCTTCCTTTTCCAGGATGGCGATCGCCGCGTCAACGGTGCGCATCTTAGCCATGGTGTGCTCCTTGAAATCTTGGGTTCGCCCCGCGTTCGGGGCGGAAAAAGGGTGTGGTGAGGGAGCCGCCGTCGTTATTTACGACGGCGGGTTCCCTGCTTGTTGTTGTCTAGGTGCCTTTGGTGCCGCTTGTTTAGTTGCGGCCGCTGAGCTGGAGGACCTGCTTGAAGAGGCCCGAGTGGTCCAGGCCGCCGTCGCCCTGGTTGACGGTTGCGGCGACGAGCTGCGCGACGACGGCGCCGAGCGGGACGGCGACGTTGGCTTCGCGGGCTGCGGAGGTGACGATGCCCAGGTCCTTGTGGTGGAGGGCGAGGCGGAAGCCGGGGTCGAAGTTGCGGTCGAGCATCTTCTGGCCCTTCTGGTCCAGGACCTTGGAGCCGGCCAAGCCGCCGCCGAGGACCTTCAGTGCTGCGTCCGTATCTACGCCGTAGGCCTCAAGGAAGGCGATGGCCTCGCCGAGGACCTGGATGTTGACCGCTACGATGAGCTGATTGGCTGCCTTGACGGTCTGGCCGGAGCCGGACGGGCCAACGTGGACGATGGTCTTGCCCACTGCGTTAAGGACATCCTGTGCTGCCTCGAAGTCCGCTGCGTCGCCGCCGACCATGATGGACAGGACGGCGTCGATGGCGCCCTGCTCGCCGCCGGATACCGGTGCGTCGAGGGGGCGGATGCCTGCTTCACGTGCCTCGTCGGAGAGGCGCTTCGCGACGTCCGGGCGGATGCTGGATGCGTCGATCCACAGGGTGCCCTTCTTCGCGTTGGCGAAGACGCCGTCCTTGCCGCTGACTACACCCTCAACATCGGGGGAGTCCGGCACCATGGTGATGACGACGTCGGCGTCCTTGACTGCGTCCGCGATGGAGCTGGCACCCTGGCCGCCCTCGGAGACGAGCTTATCGATCTTGTCCTGGCTGCGGTTGAAGCCGGTGACCGTGTGGCCGGCCTTGACGAGGTTGATGGCCATGGGAAGGCCCATGATTCCGAGGCCGATGACTGCAACGTTGCTCATTGTGGTTCTCTTTCTGAAAGTCTGTGTGTGATTTGAGTCCGTGTGTCTTAACTCAGGTGTGCTTACCCAACTAGGTCGCATTTGTGCGCGTTTTGAGCGTTCTAAACGCGCTCTGCTGCTACTTAGTTGGGCTCGCGGGGCTTAGTTGGCTGCGGCGCGCTGGCGGATGGCCCAGCTGAATGCCGTCTCCTGCGGTTCCTTGTATTCCAAACCGATGTAGCCCTCGTAGCCGAGTTCGCGGCTGCGGGCGATCCACTCGCCGAGGGGGAGCTTGCCGGTGCCGGGTGCGCCGCGGCCGGGGTTGTCGGCGATCTGGATGTGGCCGAAGTCCTTGGCGTGGTTCTCGATGACGGATTCGACGTCGTCGCCGTTGACTGCCAGGTGGTAGAAGTCGGCGAGGAGCTTGATGTTCTGTGCACCGGATTCTGCCTTGACGCGGGCGATGACCTTGAGTGCGTCTTCAGCCGTGAGGAGCGGGTACTTGGGTGCGCCGCTCACCGGCTCGAGGAGGACAGTTCCGCCAATACGTGCGACGCCGGCAGCTGCTGCGGCGAGGTTCTTGGCGGCGAGTTCGTCCTGCTCTTCAGGGGTGAACTCGTCCTGGCGGTTGCCGTAGAGCGCGTTGAAGGCCTTGCAGCCGAGGCGCTCACCGATGCCGGCGACGACGTCGATGTTGTCCTTGTATTCGGAGCAACGTCCCTTCCAAGAGACGAGGCCGCGGTCACCGCCAGGCATGTTGCCGGCGTTGAAGTTGAGGCCCGTGAGTTGGACGCCGGCGTCCTTGATGGCGTTCTCAAACTCTGTGGTCTCTTTGTCGGTGGGAACCGAAGTGGCGAAGGGCCACCAGAACTCGACGGCGTCAAAACCAGCTGCCTTCGCGGCGGCGGGGCGCTCGAGCAAGGGCAGCTCCGTCAGGAGGATGGAGCAGTTCACTGTGTACGTCATCGTAGGTCCTTCCGAGGAGGGGCTTTGATCTATCTTCCCGTGTGCTTCGACTTGGCCTTGGTGCTTGACTCAGTTTCCGCTTTGTGGAATTTAGATTCTGCTTTATGAAAAGTTTAGGGAAGGTGGGGGTGCGAGTCAAGGGGGTGGGTGGGGAGGCGGGGGTTTGGGATACCAGAGACGTGTGGTGCCAGGGCGGTTAGCTGCACTGTAGGGCTGTCCTTCGTACGAATTGTGCAAAGAGCCTCTGCACAATTACGGGTTGATGGTTTGGGGGAAGAGCGGGCCGGTGCGGTCTTCGTACACCTACTCCGCGCCAAGGTTGTCCGTAGGATTGGCCTTGTGTCAGATACAACGACAGGCGGCCCGCCGCGTCCCCTGAGCGTCGGAGACATCGTCGTTGGACCGAACGATCTTCTTGGCGAATGGGTGGCGGCCCAAATCACGAGTATCGATGCTAATTGGAAAAAGGTTGGTGTCCTGGACCTGAGTTGGTCAGGTCCAGTGCCATCGTCAACGGTCGACTTGGGCGTTATTGAGCCGCTCGTACTGACGCACAACTCCTGGAATGGCCGGTTGTCCTACGTCAATTGCGACTGGGTGCTTCCCCGGAGTTTTCACTTCCTCGGCAGCTTGCCGCTGATTCACGAGCAACCGTCGAATAGCTATACCAGCATTTGGACAGTTGGTTATCAGCTGGCCCGGCAACGCGCTTGGGACAGGGGCGAGCGTGATTGGAACGAACCAGGGGAACTTGAAATGACTCCCGCGGACCTGGCTAATGCCCTCGCAGACGGAGCACCCGTTCAAAGTGATGTGCGCAGCCTGAAGTCAACCGGTTTGTCGGAAGTGGACTGTCTTCGGATAGTGTCCACCTTTCCCAACTTGACGAGGCTGACCCTCGGCGGCAACCTCGGACAGGTCACGAACGCTGGAATGCTCAACAAACTCGGCCGGCTCCGGGACCTCTTTATCTCCAACCTGTTCGGCATGACAAAGTCCGACTGCTTGCTTCCCATCGAAATTCCCCACCTCGAGTACCTCTACCTAGACAGCGTCCCTCATGAGTACGCCTCTGCGATGCGGAGACGGTGGCGGTCTGAGGCGGCTAACGGCACAAGTGTCAGTATCACTAAGGCACGCAAGCCTGAATGGGTTCAGGAGAACCTGGAAAACCCGCTTCGTGACTGGGACGGACGCGAGCACATTAGTTCTGGTCGGTTCAAGAAAGCTGTGGCGCAATTCCAGAAGACACGAAGCGAGGTGCTCGAAGTACTCTCTGCGTACCAAAATGAGTTGACCTTGGGCCGGCTGGAGAATATTGGTCGTGAGTATGCGATCGCCTTCAATCGCTTGGATGGAAGATCCCCGTTCATTGAGACGGAGGAGCGCGAGGAACTGTTCGCTGCGCTTGCCTGCGTCATGGATGAGTCCGAATTGGAGCTGGGTCGTCCACTCGAGGCCGAGCGGCTGGCCCTTTTGTCGGGAGTAGAGGACGCACGGGACTGGTGAGCCTTGCCTTGCCCTGGGCATCGGCCTACGGCGCATGCGACCAAGAAACTCCACCCGCCAGCCCTGCTCGAGGCCCGTCGCGCTGATCCATCTGCTGAGGTGCCCCGGCTCCTACACGACATATGCGTTGTTATCGGCTTGCAAGGCTCGCTGCTGCAATGGCGCAGTATGAGGTTCGACCTGGAATCCGGGAACTCCTCACTCCGGGCGAAGGTGAGGGGCAGCCTAAACCGTGCTGCCCAAGTCCGTCGAGGCCGGGGGAGCAGTCACTGCGGCCGAGGGCTCAGCGTTCGTTCCGGACGTTGACTTCACGCTCCGGGCCAGGGAAGCCACAGAACGACTCGGCCGGAAATCCACCACAGCCGACTTCCGCCACCTGGTGCTCACCGGCCACGCGCCACTGTCGATCGAAGGTACCAAACAGCGGTCCCAAAAAGCCATACCGAATGGACCGACGCGAAAACGCCGCGGCCGGCGACGCCGATGAAAATGATCCGTTCCGCGGCCATCAAAATCACCGCCGAAGACATAGAACGGCTCACCGACAAGATCAAAGTCGTGTACACCATCGACGCCGACCCACACCCCGTACCGCCGCCCTCGGACGCGCAGCCTCGTCGGCAATTGCTGCTGGCGGCCAGATCGAAGCTAGCCGCGTTGCTCCATCTCTACCAGGCTGGAAACCGGTCCTCATTTACGGAGGACTACAGACCTCGTTGAAGGCTGTGAATAAGATTATGCAGTGCAGCCACTCGATATATTCCTTGACGAAGGTGCCCTCGACGGTGACGCTCGTTTTCCGTCTGCCGGCGCCGTTGTAGTCGGAAATGCCAACGCCATTTCCGAACAGATCGAGGAGCTCATCCTCGAACTAAGCTTGCAACCGGACTTCCGACTTGAGCCCAAGGCCGGACAGCTCGAAAGCGTTGGGTTTCACCACGTGGACGACAATCTCCTCGCCAAATCCCGCTTCAAAACACTGCTGCCACGTATGGATTTCGAATGGCTCTCCTCTGCGAATCTTCATGTGGGAGATGCGGATCCATACGATCTGCTCCCTTCTCAGTTCGAGTGGGTTGTTGGCCGGATTCTTCAAAAGTATCGGGGAAGGCCCGTGCACCTCACCTTTGAACAGAACCAGCGGCTGCAGACGCAGTTTTCAGGGATTGTAGAAGCGGCGGCTGCCGCCACAGGTAGGACCTTGGACTCAGTTTCCATCTCGATCGGTACCAAGAATGATCGGGTGCTCTCCATCGCTGACTACTGCATTGCAATCTCCACGCAAGCCATCAAGGTTTGGATGGATTCTTGTTGTGACAGTGATCGTTTGGGCAAGAGCTTCAAGTATCGCGACTTCGCGGCAATCGAACCGCTGTGCTCAACACTGTTCGCATTCGACCTCCGAAAGAGTGTTTCCAGCAGGGCCGCACGGCTGTCTGATCACACGTACTTCGAGGTCACGGGCGTCCACGCGACATCCTGCACGGATGCGGCCGGCGCCTAGTATAAACTTGAACCTTGCGGGGCACGGTAGTTCAAGAGTGTGCGATTCGCACACGCAAGCACCTTAGTCGGCTTTGCCTTCATGCGTGATTTCCGTGCCCCGCAACTTCGACCCTGGAGACTCCTGTGACGGTTCTTCCTAGAGTCCGTAGCCTCAGTAATCTTGTTGTCGCCGCTTCTTTGCCAGAGTCTTCGATCACATGGCTTGAACGTCCCCTCAACGCAGGTGACGTGCGCGTGCACACTACACGTAAACCAAAGGGTGGCTACCGGACTGTTTGTCATCCGATTGACGAGAGCCTGCTGCGGATGCAGAAAAGGCTGAAGGAGTTCATAGACCGAAACGTCTTGGACCCGCACCCCAACGTGCATGGTTTTACTCGCGGACGAGGAGCGGCAACAAACGCACTTGCCCACCTGAATGCCCGGGCACTGCTGACGGTTGACATCACAGACTTCTTTCCCTCAATTGGTCGAGAAAGGGTCGACCAAGCCCTCCAGGTGCACGGCGCCAACCCAGCGATCTCCGAAGCAATTGCCAATGCCAGTACCTTCGGGGACGCCTTGGCTACCGGTTTCCCTACCAGCCCTGTCCTTTCAAACCTCGTGTTCCGCCCGCTGGACGAGGAGTTCAGGTCCTTCGCGATCGAGAACAACCTCGTCTATACGAGATATGCCGACGACCTTACGTTCTCCGGGATCAGCGTCGGTGACGAACACCTGCAGGTGATAACCGACATGCTTCGCTCCTCTGGTTTTCAGACCAATAAGAGAAAAGTACGGTTTCAGCGACGAGGACACCAGCAGGTCGTAACAGGGATGGCAATAGCGCATTCCGATCACTTGAGGCTCCCAAAAGCTCAGAAGAAGAACCTCCGTCAAGACCTCTACTTCGCCGGGAAGAACGGACTTGCGGCCCAAGCACGCTTCAGGAACTTGGATGAAGCTGAGTTCGCAGATCAACTGCAAGGCAGGATCAGCTACCTCATGGGCGTTGAACCCATACTCGCGGAACAGATGCGCCGTGAATACGAGGCAATCGAGCAGTCATGATGCAGGTGCGGATAACACAGGATTGGGGAACGGGCTCGGCCGGGGTGACTGAGGCCAGCTCATGCCAAGAAGGTGTCCTTGTCCAGAGCGGCCACGGCATCGATTATCTCTTGGATTCCCGTGTACCGGTTCTCAGTGGTCAGGTCTGTGCATTTCCGGATAATCGCGCCGAGCTTGGCGCCAGAAACGTATGGGGCTTCCTTTCCGGTGAAAATGAAGGAGAGGATGAATCCCACTGAGTAGATCTCATTGCTGAGCGAATAGTCCTTGAAGCTGGTGAGAGTTGGGTCGAGGATGGTCCCTTTCATCTCGGTCCCTGTGCGGGTGAGTAAGGAACTTTGAGTTTTGTGCAAGCCAAAGTCTGAGAGCTTCACCTGGACTACTCCTGCGTCGTAAGTCTTGACGAGTACGTTCGTATAGCTCAGATCTCTGTGGAGGACGTTTTTGTATGCGAGATAGCTGATGCCGTAAAGGAACTGCTGTGCGATACGTTGCCGCTTGCTGAAGTCGAACTTCGGGTTGCCATTGTTTACGGAGATGTATTTTCCGAGGGTGTAGTCGCAAAACTCCATGGCATAGCTGATTCTGGTTTCGTTGTATCCGTAGACTGCCAATACGTAGGGGGAGTTGAGGTCGGCTAGAACGTCATATTCAGCCTTGAACCTATCCAGTTCGTTCTGAGCGAGGTTCTTCTTGGCCACCTTTACAGCGACGGGCATCTTGTATTCAAGATCCTTGTACTTGTACACAAGTGCGTAGGAACCCTCTCCAAGGGATTTCAATGGATAGTCTTTGCCGGACTTTTCGATGCGAACGATGTCTGCCGCGACGGTAAAAATTGCTTCGTAGTCCTCAAGGGGTATCTCTTCGAAATCTGGAGGCATGGGGCTCCCCCCACTGGGTGATAAAAAGGTACGGCAGCGTTCGAGCGCATCTTGATAGGACTTTCTCAGGGTTACCTCAACGTCAACCCTCTTAAGATTCGTCCTGAGTTGTCCCAGCTCACGCATGACGTCAAGAAGGTCCCGGCTCTGTTCGGCGTTATAGTGCCCTCCGCGTTCCCGCTTGTGGTTCATGTGGCCCAGCAGCGAGTTGAGCTTGTCGTGGAAGTAGGCAAAGGCAGGCCGGAGTGCCTCCCTTTGATCTTTGTAATAGCGGGTGTACCGGTCATCGTAGGGGTACGCGGAGTACTTGTTCTGGATGTCTTGAAATACGTCTGCTGGCACTACCAAAGGTTTCCCCCCACGATGAGATGGCTGTCTACCCATTCTCAGGCAAACGGGCCGATGTTTCCGACACTGTGCGGATGGAAGGGCTGGTTGGCGCTCTGCACCCTAAGCCCGTGGTTTTTCCGGCGTGGCGCGCCGTCCGGTAGATCAGTTAGCGCAGCGTGAGGTCCTCTTCGGCCAGGCTTGCACGGTGCTCTCCCTGACTCACCTTTGTCGACCTACTATTGCTCAAGACAGCCATCGATTGCGGGAGGTAACCGTGGGAACCATCGCGTGGAAGAATTGGCGGGCGTCCAAGGAACGGAAAGAACAGGGATCACCGCAATACGAGGTGCTGCTGTATTCCGACGCCTCAGTCAGGGGTGGCCCACTGTCTCTTGGCCCTTACTCAATCCTGAACACCCTGGAGAACCTTGTCAAAATGCCCGACCTGGTGGATCCTCAAACGAAGGACATTCTCCCAACAAATTCGAAGGCTTACCACGGCGGCACTGCAGCTGACGAAATCGCAGCACTCCTTTCGTTGTGCTGCGGAGTCCGCTGCCGTGTGGGCGGGATTTCTCGTGACTGGACCACTAATGGCAACGATCCTTACGGACGGCCTGTCTTCTGGGATATGCAACCACTCCGTAGGCCAGGCGCTTCCGGTCAGGAGATCCTGCCCCGGATCCATTCACGGAAGGTAGACCTAAATGACATCCAGGACTTGCTTCTCACATTCCCGGACGTCGCGGCAAGCAAGGCAATCGCCTTAGTCCGAGCCGCCAGGATGTATTCAAATGCTTTGTGGTGGTCCAATGAAGATCCCAACTTTGCCTGGATCCAGTTCGTCGGTGCTATCGAAACCGCCGCGAATACCCGCCGCTCAGGACTTCAGGGCACGGCCGCACTAAAGGCACTCGAAGAACTTGAACCCAAACTCTGGGCGGCACTCGAAGCAACCGATGGTTCCGTCAAGCAGGATGTCGCCGACATCATGGTCCCTAACCTCAAGGCACAAAAGAAGTTCATTGGCTTTGTCGCGGACCATAACCAAGGCCCTCCCAAACCACGACCCGCGCAATTCCAGCAGCTCGATTGGCTCAAGCTGGACTCCCACATGCAGGTCATCTACGGACACCGAAGTAGCGCACTGCACGACGGAACACCGTTCCCGGCACCGATGCTGCAGAAACCATATGGCACTGACGAGGAGGGGTGGAGCGAAATGCCCCTTGGGATCACTGCATCAAGCGGCGGTTCCTCTTGGGCTGCTCACCAGTATCCGATGACCCTGCAAACTTTCGAGGAGCTCGTTCGCGGCTGCCTCATCCATTGGTGGAAAGGTCTGACTCAGGGCCAGTCCACGCAGACCGGGCATACGGCAAAACCTCACCCAACCCCTGCCTAGGCTGAAGCGGCTTCGCATACTCAGGTTGAACACCGAGCAAGAGAGAAATCTTGACCACAATGAAGAACGAGCTGGCGTCCATCAGCTTGACAACCCTGCTTGAGGAGCGTCCGCAATCAACGAACTACTATGTCACACGAGCTAAGGACCCTGCCCGTAAGCCGGTGTCTCCCCGTTCGTAGATGGACGATTATCCAGCTCCGCCTCTGACCTGTTGCTCGACATCTACGTGGGACCAGCACGACGAAATGCTGGGACTACTGCATCCACGTTTGATCCGACTTGGGTCCAAGATCGGCTACGCGCGAAACAAACGATCACCGCTCACAGCCGTGGCCGTGGCGAATTCCCTCCGCGTCGCAGCAAAGGATCCTTTGACAGGACCCCTCTCCTAAGCTCAGGGTGAATCGGTATGCCTCCGTACTATGGTTTTGCGACGTCCAAGCAAACTGTCTCATTTTGAGTTTCTCAATTTTGATGAGCTCACGCCCTTAACGAGACTTTGGGAGGTATGGCCATTCGTGATGACGCCTGAGGTGGCGCGGCCCGAGCCCCTCAGTAGGTTGGTACTCATAGGCCGCTTTCGGGTGGTCGCACCAGTGGTCGATCTGCGACCAATCGTCAGACATGGCCGGCTGGCATACTCCCGCTAAGCTGAGGAGCGCCGCTGGGCATACCACGGCAATTGCGCAGAAGCCGCAGAACTGCTCGCGGAAGGACAAACGAATGGCTCGAGCGACAGTTCAGGACGTCGCCAGGACTGCGGGTGTGTCCGTTGGAACCGTGTCGCGTGTCTTGAACGGGAGCCCGGCCGTCAGTGCGTCGGCCAAGGAGAAAGTCAACGCCGCCATCAAGGAGCTCAGCTACCGCCCGCTCGCCTCGGCAAGGGATCTGCGAAGAGACCGAACAATGCGAGTCCTAGCCCTCGCCAAGAATCTTGACTCGCTGGTCATCAGCGAAGTGTTCCGGGGCGTAGGAGACGCAGCGGCGGACAACGGCTACGTCAGCCTCATCGCCGCCACGGACGGGGATCGCGAGCGCGAACAGCAACTCGTGGACATGCTGAGAAACGGCTCAGTAGACGGCCTCGTGATCTTCTCGCCAACCATGCCGGACGACGAGGTCAACACTGTCGCCGAGCAACTGAGCGTCATCCAGGTCTGTGAAATCGTCGACGCCGAGGCAGCGTTCGGAGTGTCCATCGATGACCGCCAGGCAGGGTACGACATCACCAAGCACCTTATCGACACCGGTGCCAAGAAGCTGGCCATGCTCGCCCACAGGGGTGCCCGCTCGGGCCGGCTCAGGGAAGAAGGTTTCCGCCGAGCCCTGAAGGAGAATGGCTTGGAGCCAGACCGGGTCGTGGTCGACGAAGGCAACTTCGGCTTCCACGCAGGCCGTAATCTCACCAAGAAACTCCTGGAAGCCACAGACCTCCCCGACGCCGTCTTCTGCGGGACCGACGTCGTCGCCGCAGGTTGTGTCCGCGAGCTCACCGATGCCGGCCTAAGAGTCCCACAGGATGTCGCCGTGGCAGGCTTCGATGACTCGGCCCAGGCAGAGATGTGCGTCCCCGAGCTGACCACAGTCAGGCAGCCGGCGTACGAGATGGGCCGAGCGGCCTTCGCCGAGCTCCTGGAGCGGATGACTGTGGAGGGCGCGCATCGTAAGGGGCGGACCTTCTTCCCGCACCAACTCGTCATCCGGGACTCCACCAAATAAAAGGGTTGACAGCCCCGAGCAACCACTGCAAAACTACTTTGGAATCGATTCCACGGGCCGCAAGGCCTTTTTTCAAAGCAGTATTTGGAATCGATTCCACGAAGCAACCAAAGCACCCGGCAACGAAGCCAAACTCAGGACTGCGCAACAGTCAAAGCGCCGCACTGAACATCCCCACAGTCACCAAAGGAGCCACTTGTGGACTTGAACCGACCTGCTCTCCCGCTCCAGAACAAAGCCACCAAACGCACAGCCCTCGCCGCCACCGCCGTCGCAGCAGCCCTCCTCCTCAGCGCTTGCGGCGGGGGAGCAGCTCCCCAAGGTGCGGAGCAAGCGGCAGCTGCCGATCCGTCGTCGGGCGCTAATGCCAGCGGCGCCGTGAACGTCTGCGGCGTCAAGGACGCGAGCGGCATCTACAAGGGCACGGCGGAAGCGTTCACCAAGGCGAACGGCAAGGTCACGGCCAAGTACACCGAGATCGGCGCCACCACGGACGAGGCCCGCACGCAGATCGTGCAGCGCCTCGAAGGCAAGTCCACCGAGTGCGACATCTTCATCTCGGACGTCATCTGGACCTCCGAGTTCGCATCGCAGGGCTGGCTGCTGGACCAGACCAAGCTGGTGGAGGCCAACAAGGACCGCCTCATTCCCTCCACTGTGGAAACCACCAAGTACCAGGACAAGTACTGGGCGTCGCCGTTCTTCACCAACGCCGGCCTGATCTACTACCAGAAGGACAAGGTAGCCAAGCCGGAGACCTGGCAGCAGCTCTACGCCGAGGCCGCCAAAGCCCCGGGCAACGGGTTCGTCTACCAGGGCAAGCAGTACGAGGGCCTCACCGTGAACTTCCTCGAAATGCTCTACAGCGCGGGCGGCGAAGTCCTGGATGACCAGGGTAACGTCAAGATCGACTCCCAGGAAACCCGCGACGTCCTCAACTTCATGACCGACGGCCTCAAGAACGGCTCAGCCGACCGCGCCGTCCTCACTTACAACGAAGACCCCGCCCGCCTGGCCTACGAGTCCGGCAAGTTCGGGTACCAGCGCAACTGGCCGCACGTGTACCGTCTCCTGAACGCGACGCCGCTCGCGTCCAGCTTCGCAGTTGCACCGCTGCCGGCTTGGGAAGGCGGCAAGGCCTCGGGCGTGCTCGGCGGCTGGAACCTGGCGATCTCGGCCAACTCCACCAACCAGGCCGGGGCGGTTGCCTTCATCGACTTCGCAACGACGCCGGACTGGCAGAAGCACGTCGCCATGGACTACTCGCAGGCCCCGGTCAATGAGGCTGCCTACTCGGACGCAGCGGTACTGCAGAAGATGCCGTTCGCTACTGAACTCCTCGCCTCCGTCAAGGGTGCCAAGCCGCGCCCGATCTCGCCGGTCTACCCGCAGATTTCGCAGGCGATCTACAAGAACGTCTACGCCGTCCTGTCCGGCACTGCCTCCACCGAGGACGCCGTGAAGAAGATGGCCGACGAAGTCGCAGCGGCCAAGTCGAGCTTCTAATTATGGCCATCAAGACCCTCCAACCCGGTCGCGGGGCGCCAAAGCGCGGGGCCGGCGGATCGAACGACGGCGGCGCCCCCGCCCGCGTGTCAGGCCGCGACCGCGCCGAACGCCGTCTGGCCTTCCGCATGACGGCGCCGTCGCTGATCCTCATGGCCCTCGTTGCGGCGGTCCCGATCGGCTACGCAATCTGGCTTTCGCTGAACCAGTACAGCGTCCGCACGGCCGGGCTCTCGCGGTTTGTCGGGCTGGAGAATTACATCAACGCCCTGGCCAGCCACGAGTGGTGGGCCGCGTTCGGCCAGACGTTCATCTTCGCCGCCTTCTCGGTCACCCTGGAGCTGATCCTCGGCACGGCGATGGCGTTGCTGCTCAACCTCGCGTTCAAGGGCCGCGCCCTGCTCCGCACGGTGGTCCTGCTTCCGTACGCGATCGTCACGGTGGTCAGCGCGATCACCTGGCAAACGATGTTCCAGCCCAACCTCGGACTGGTCACCAACGTCCTCTCCGCACTCGGGCTGCCGGGCGGCGACGTCGTCTGGCTGGGTGAGCACGGCTACGCGATGGCGGTGATCGTCCTCGCCGACGTGTGGAAGACGACGCCGTTCGCGGCACTCATCATCCTGGCCGGCCTGCAGGTCATCTCCGCCGAAACCTACGAGGCCGCGGAGCTCGACGGCGCCAGCAAGTGGCAGACCTTCGTCCACATCACCCTGCCGCTGCTGCGCCCCGCGATCGTGCTCGCCGCGATCTTCCGCACCATGGATGCCCTGCGCGTGTTCGACCTGCCGTTCGTCCTCACCCGCGGAGCCAACGGCACCGAATCGATGTCCATGCTGGCCTACGGCGAACTCCGCGAAAACCGGCTCGTTGGCGAAGGCTCGGCCCTCTCCATCCTGACCTTCATCACCGTCATGGTGGTCTCGGTCATCTACATCCGCTTCGGCGGCGGCAACATCCGCGACGTCGCGAAGGAGGAGCAATGAGCACGCTGACGGCAGAACGCACGACGCCGGCACCTGCCACCGGGCGCAAGTCACCGAAGCGCCGCTTGCGCGGGGAGGCGAAACTGCATCCCTTGGTGTGGGTATTCGTCGTCGCGGTCATGGGCTTCTCGCTCATCCCCTTCTACTGGCTGGTCAACACCTCCCTTAAGAAGGGAGCGAGCCTGTCCAAAGGCGAGCTCTTCCCGAGCCAGCCAACACTTGAGAACTACCTCGTGGTCTTCCAGAACCCCGAGTTCCTCCTGGCCTTGCGCAACTCGGTGATTATCGCCGTCGTGACTACAACAGTGGCGCTGGTGTTCGCATCCTTCGCCGCGTATGCGCTGGCCCGGCTGAAGATGCGCCGCAAGGCGATGATCCTGACGCTGATCCTCTCGGTGACGACATTCCCGGCCATCGCGATCGCGGCCCCGATGTTCTCCATCTGGCGCGAAATCGGGCTGTACGACACCTTGCTGGGCCTCATCATCCCGAAGCTGACGTTCGCCCTGCCCCTGGCGATCTACACGCTGACCTCGTTCTTCAAGGAGATCCCGCGGGAGCTTGAGGAATCGGCGTATATGGATGGCGCTACGCCGTTCACCGCCTTCCGCAAGGTCATCCTTCCGCTGGCGGTGCCCGGCCTGGCGACCACCGCGATCCTGGTGTTCATCTCGGTCTGGAACGAATTCCTCCTGGCCGTCACGCTGACCACCTCGCCGGAAGCCCGCCCGGTTCCGGTGGCGATCGCGTTCTTCAGCGGAACCAGCGAGTTCGACCAGCCCCTCGGCACCATCAGCGCGGCCTCGGTGATCATCACCGTCCCGCTCGTGATCCTGGTGCTGCTGTGCCAGAAGCGCATCGTGTCCGGCATGACCGCGGGCGCGGTCAAGGGCTGAACACCGACACGTATTGCACCCACAATCCACAGATACAAAGACACGAAAGAACAGGAATAACGTGAGCATTCAGCAGCAGGTCCCCGCCGCAACCCTCAAGGTGGGAGTTGCGGGCATCGGTTGGGCCGGCCAGCAGCACCTCAAGGCATACAGCAACATCGACGGCGTCGAGATTGTCGCCGTCGCGGGTATGGAACCAGAGCTTCTGGCCCAGCTGAAAGAGGAGTACAGCATTCCGCACGCCTTCGCGCGCTGGGAAGACATGATCGAACTCCAGGACCTCGACGCCGTCAGCGTCGCCGTGCCGACCTTCCTCCACGCGCCGATCGCGATTGCTGCGCTTGAGCGGGGACTGCACGTGCTGAGCGAAAAGCCTCTGGCGCGCAACGCCGTCGAAGGTCAAGCGATGGTTGACGCCGCCCGGAAGGCGGGCCGCGTCCTCGACGTCGCGTTCAACCACCGCCGTCGCGGTGACATCCAGGCGCTCAAGAATGTGATCGACGAGGGGACCCTCGGCCGTCCGTACTACGCAAAGGCTTCCTGGCTTCGCCGCCAGGGCATTCCGATGCTCGGCAGCTGGTTCACCAATCCTGCGCTCGCCGGCGGTGGCCCGTTGGCTGACATCGGCGTGCACGTCCTGGACTACTCGCTGCACCTGCTGGGCGAGCCGAAGGTCCTGGCCGTTTCGGCGTCGACCCACTCCGAACTTGGCCCGCGCGGCCTCGGCGGCAACGCGAGGTATACGGCGTCGAACTCCAGCCATAAGTTTGAAGTGGAGGACTTCGCCTCCGCGTTCATCCGGCTGGAAGGCGGCGGGACCTTGATCCTTGAAGCGGGCTGGGCCACCTACCGCGACGAGCGGGATCTCCTGGACTTCACCGTCTACGGGACCGACGGCGGAGCGGACCTGCGCTCGGTGGGCGCCTCCGAGAACCCCGTCGCGGACGTGCACATTTTCACCGAGAAGGACGGCCAGAATGCCGACTTCGAGGTGGTGGCCGAGCCCGGAAAGGCGCACCAGGCCGTCGTCGACGATTTCATCGCCGCCGTCCGCGGTGGCGAGACGGTCTGGGGAAGCCATGACGGATCGCTTGCCCTCAGCCGTGCGCTGGTGCTCGACGCCTGCTACAAATCCGCCCAGGAACAACGCGAAGTAAGGCTCTGAAATGTCCGATACGAAACTGAAGATAGTCGTCTGGAACGAAGGCGTCCACGAGGCCCGCAACGAGCCCGCCACCATCGGCGAAATGTATCCCGAGGGCATCCACGGCGCTATTGCCGCCGGGCTCCGTGGCTTCGACCCGGACTCCGAAATCACGACGGCTACCTTGGCTGATCCGGAGCACGGGCTCTCCGAAGAAGTCCTGGCGCAGACTGACGTGCTGCTCTGGTGGGGGCACATCGCCCATGAGGAAGTCGCCGACGAAGTGGTGGAGCGCGTGCAGCGTCATGTGCTCGGCGGCATGGGACTCGTGGTGCTGCACTCCGGACACTTCGCGAAGATCTTCACCCGCCTGTTGGGGACTACGTGCTCGCTGAAGTGGCGCAACGAGGGCGAACGGGAGCTGGTGTGGACCGTCAAGCCGTCGCACCCGATCGCGGCCGGTGTTGAAAGCCCGATCGTGATTCCCCAGCAGGAAATGTACGGGGAACTGTTCGACATCCCGGAGCCCGACGACCTGATCTTCATCAGCTCCTTCGCCGGGGGAGAGGTGTTCCGCTCCGGCGTGACCTTCTCGCGCGGCAAGGGCCGGATCTTCTACTTCAGCCCGGGCGACCAGGAGTACCCGGTGTACCACCAGCCGCAGATCCAGAAGGTCATCGCCAACGGCGTCCGCTGGGTGGCACAGCCGGGTGTCTTCCGTGAGGCGCCCGAGGTTTCCAACCCTTCGCGGGACTGGTTCGCGTAGGCCTTTCTATCCAAGGAGCTTGATCATGACCACTTCTCTTCCCGTGGGGCGTCCGTTGGGTGTTGCCGCGATCGGTTACGCCTTTATGGGGAAGGCCCACTCGAATGCGTGGCGGAACGTGGCGAGCTTCTTCGACGTCCCGGCCTTCGAGCAGAAAGTGCTGGTTGGCCGGGACGCTGTCCAGGTTGCTTTTGCAGCGGGTAAGTACGGTTGGGCTGAGTCGGCTACTGACTGGCGGTCCGTGATTTCACGGGACGATATCGACATTGTGGACATCTGCGCTCCAGGCTGGATGCACGCGGAGATCGCTATCGCGGCGCTGGAAGCGGGGAAGCACGTGCTCGTGGAGAAGCCGCTGGCCAACACGCTGGAGGAGGCTGAGCTGATGGCTTCGGCGGCAGCTTCGGCCCAGGCACGGGGTGTGCAGTCGATGGTCGGGTTCAATTACCGACGCGTCCCGGCTCTCTCCTTGGCCCGGGAACTGATTGCCGAAGGACGTCTCGGAACCGTTCGGCACGTTCGCGCCGCTTACCTGCAGGACTGGCTTTCCGACGTCGAAGCTCCCATGAGTTGGCGGCTCCGGAAGGAGACCGCCGGCTCTGGGGCCCTGGGCGACATTGCTTCCCACGCCATTGACCAGGTCCAGTACCTCACCGGCCAGACCGTGACTGAGGTGACGGGCACGTTGCGGACCTTTGTTGCCCAACGTCCTGGTGCTGCTGGTTTGGAGGAAGTGACAGTGGACGACGCCGCGTGGGCCACTTTGGGGCTGACCGGCGGCGTGAGTGCCTCCGTGGAAGCGTCACGGGTGGCTACCGGACAGAAGAACTCCCTGAAGATCGAAATCTACGGGTCACTTGGCTCGTTGACGTTCGATCTGGAGGACTTGAACGAGCTCGGTTTTCTTGACGCTACGCTTCCGGTGCGGGAGCAAGGGTTCCGGCGGATCCTGGTTAACGAGCCTGAGCACCCGTACCTCGAGGCGTGGTGGCCGCAGGGGCATGTTCTTGGGTGGGAGCACACCTTCACGCACCAGATCCGGGACTTCCTGTGCGCGATCCGCGATGGCGAGGCGCCGTCGCCGTCGTTCGAGGACGGCCTGCAGGTTCAGCGGGTGCTGGCTGCCGTCGAAGAGTCGGCGCGAAACAGGAGTGTGGTGACGGGGGTTCCACAGGGCGCTGAACCTGCTAGAGGCAAAGCCCTACCGCCAACCGTGGCCGACGCTGCGCGAGATCAGTCCGCGCCGACGGCTTCAATACGGTAGTGTTTCTTCATCACGATCAGCCCGCTCGCCTCACGGCTCGGGCTGATTTTCTTTCTAAAGCGCGGGCGAGTTATGCTGTTTAGCTCAACGCCGCCCCACGACCTCTCGCAGCTGGTCGTTAGCCGCCATCGTCGATATATGCCGCCCTTCTTTCGTAGGCGTACTCCAGACGGTCGCAGGTGTCCTGCGAAACAAGATTTGAACCGTCTTTTCGACACCATTCGAGGAACACTGACAGCTGATCGTCACTAACGCGGATGAGAGCCGTTGGATACAACTGACCGTCAACCACAAAGGTGCTGACTCTCAGGGCCTCGGCCGTGGAACCCTTGAAGTCTTGAACATTGGGTTCATCCGATGCCAGTGGAAACTGAAGTGCTGTGTACCCTCCTGGCTCGGGCTTATCTGGCGGGCACCAATCGCTGAGGGCTATTTTGCAGAGTTCGATGTAAGTGTTGACTCCGGAGGCGCAAATTGACATAGCTGTGGAACCGGAGACCCGAGGGTTCACCTCGATGCATGTGAACCCTTTAGGGGTTGCGATGAACTCGAATTCGAAAGCTCCCCTGAGTCCGTCCGTTCGGCACATCTTGCGTATCCGACTTGCGAGCACGGGCTCGATGGTGTCCATGTGAACACTGGAATGAGACCATCGGACCTGTTCAAAGGCGAAGCTTCCGGGGGAGATCGTGGGGCCTTTCCATACAACTGGTTGCATCAGCACAGTCGTACCGTCGGAAATGACTTCAATTGAGCACAGTTCGCCGTCTATGAGTTCTTCAATGACACAATTAACGTTCATCCCGCCGGCGTTGAGCCATTGGTTGAGGCACTCGCTGTCATCCAATTTAACTATCCCGTTGCCTAGGCAATCCCAGACCGGTTTTGCCAGCACTGGGAACGTCAGATCCTGCGCTAAAGCTCTAAGCGCAGGCGGATACTCCATCTGCACTGAAGCCCGACCAGCCAGTAAATCGCCGTCAACGTAAAAGCCTCTTGGGGTAGTAATACCGTGCCGAGTCAGCGCATGCTTGGTTTCCCATTTGCTTGAGAGAGTTAGCGCAGCAGAAACTGACGGCGCGAGAATCGTCCGCCTCCGCGGGGCCTGCGAGTCCGCCAAGACCGCATCACGGACCACATTCTCGTCGGGGATGGAGATGCTTACGCCAACCCCGCCCGGGGGTACGATGCGCTCGAATGCCTGGACAAAGTCGACCAAGCCGCCGGAATCCGGCAGCCGGGTTGTTTCGCCGTTGAACAAGCGGGGCGGGACGTCGCCGTCAGAATAGATCAAGTGGCTGGTTAGCCCTTGCTCGATGAGCCAGTCATGGCACTCAGAGAGATGGGGAAGTGCCTGTCCGACCTCGATGGATCGCAGGAAAGCAAGACCAACCACTAGACGACGCCGACCTTGACGCGATCCAGGACAGACCGCATTTCCTGCTCGTATTCGTCCATAGTGTTGGAAGCAACAATCGCATACGCCAAGCGAGAAATATTATCGACACCATCTGAGACGGCCTCGCCGTTGGCTACGAGATAATCCCCCTCAACTAGGGACGGATGGACAGGGAACGGTGCCGAGACCACGGCAGTACCCACACGGTCCGGTACGACAAACCGAACTCCTGCTGTGCGGGACACAGGGCGAGGCTCCAGGTCAGGCGCAATGCCCCGCGCTACGTCGACGTACGCCTCTGCCAGACCCACTCCGGTAGCAAGGGGAACTAGCTTGATGATGTAGTCTCCTCCTGGTCGCAGCCCTGCTTCTATGACCCACGCTTCGCCGTTCCATACCTTCACTTCTGTGTGCGCTACACCGTCGGTAAAGCCAAGACTTGTCAGTGCTGCCGTGGTTGACCGATGGATTTCAGACAGGTCATGGGCGGACACGTTTGCGGGGATTACATGTCCGAGTTCGGCGCGGCGGTTCCCCTTTGTGGTGCTCTTGCCGGTTACTGCCACGTGGCTGATCCTGCCCCGAAAGGCCACCGATTCAACGGAGTACTCAAGACCGCCAATATACTCCTGGGCAAGTATCCGAATGTCGAGTGGCAAACCATGGGGAAATTCGAACGGGAAGGATTGGGCTTCCCTAACAGCCTCGGGGATGTCGTGGGGTTTTTCGACGATTGTCACTCCAACAGAGCCGGCATTCTCTGCTGGTTTTATGACTAATGGATAGGAAAGTCCAGCCGAGGAAATCTCCTCCAGTAGACTAACGGCATCGGCTGCGACCACAGTTTTGGCATGCTTAACATTTGATTGGAGGAAGACCTCGGCCATCATGCACTTATTCCGGGCAGCATTAGACTTCTCCTGCTGGTTTCCCGGAAGGCCGAGCTTCGAAGCGACTTCGGCCACTATCCCGGTGAAGAACTCCCAGCCTGTTATCAAACCCACAACCCCCTTGTCGCTGAGCTGAGCCTGAATGTCATCGACCACGCTCGGACTACCAAAGTCGACCAGGAGTATTTCGTCGGACGATGCAATCACCTTGGCGTCGAGCTTTGGCAAGACATCCTGCTGGGTGACTGTGATTAGTCGTAGGTTTCTTTTGACAACCGCTTCAGCGAGAGGCCGCGAGGCATTGCCAAATGGTTCTAAGATTGCGATTGCATCCTTAGGAAAATTAGTCATTTTGAGCGATCTTTCGTTTCAACAGGAAGCATCCGAGGATGGAAAGCAGGCATAGGACAGTGAGAATCCCAATGAGAAGGTTTGGTGAAAACTGAAGTAGCGTGGCGAAAAGGACTGGTGCCATGGCCATTCCGAGACTCCATGACGACTGGAACGCGCCCTGATAGCGACCCGAGTGTGCAGAGTCAGCCATCGAAACACTCAGATCGCTCATGTACGGCGTGCTTAGCATCTCCGCAGCGCTGTAGATCACGATGAACACAGTGAGGAAGAGTACGGCCGCTAGACCTCCACTGTTTGCACCGGCGGCCCACAACAAAATCAGTGATAGCGCGTTCAGGGCGAAAGCCCCAATGAGCAGGGACGCAGGGTGGAATCGTTCGGTTAGTCGTACTGCAACCGTGCTCAGCAAAGCCACGCATAGCGTGTTAGCCGCGATGAGACCACCGGCCCACCCTGGTGCGAGCCTGGCAATGTCGACGACCCATACCGCGAGCAAGAGTGGAAGGACCATCGCCGCGAGCACAAACACAAGGTTGAGCGCCAGCAGCAGCATGTAGCGACTGTCTGTGAGCACTGCGGCATATCCCCGGTTTCCTGGAGATTCGGGCGGGCTTGTGAAGTCCCTGGCTTTTTCGGACCTGTGTTTCTGCTCCATTGATGACATGTTCCAGGCCAGCAGCAGAATGGACGCGATGGCGAAGGCAAAGGCGCTGCCACCCACCAGCGACCGCAGCAGGACTGGGGAATCGACTGCAAGAAATAAGGATGCGACCACCGCGCCCACCCCGGTACCAACGTTCCGGAGCGCGCCGAGGAGTGCAAACCAGCGGGGCAGTTCTTCGCCCTGTGCAGCGATCGCTACAAGGCTCCTGGAACTAGTCCAGTACAGGTTCATACCAACCTGGATGAGTAGCTGACTGATTCCAATCACCCAGAAATCCGTAGCGAATGCTGCCACGCCAACTCCCACGAAGGAAATCCAGTTCCCAAGGACGATGACCTTCCGGGGGGACCAGCGGTCAAGGGCCATGCCGGCAAGCGGCGGCGTTGCAAGGGCGACCAGACGTCCAGTCGTCATTGCAAAGCCGATTTCCGCCAGCGGAACAGCCGTCACTTGTTGAAAGTAGATGAGCAGGAAGGCAAAGACGACACCATTTGCGAGGCTGTCGACCACCGTCGAACCTACGAACAGTCCTCGTCCACGGACAGAAGGGAACCCCATCGTGGTGCGAATTCGCTCGCCCAAGGAACCAACATGTGTGTGTTCGGTCTCAGCAGGAGCCATAAGTACCCGGATCGAAGTAGTTCACGGAGCTCACTACTAGACCGACACTTCGTGGAGCAGGTTCTCAGCGACAACGAGATTCGCGTGATAGCTCAAGAAGGCCCGTTCGGAGGGTGTAAGCGACAACTCACGGAAAGCGGCGAGATCCCACTTGCGTGCAAAGAACTCAATGGCTCCGATCCGGAAGTCCGATGCTGGCAGTCGTCCTATCACATCGACAATCTGTGCCTGGGAAACTCCGTTCAGGTGCATGTTGTGGATCCTCAGCATCTGTTCGCAGCCATCAAGGAAAGGATCACTTAGGTCAACCGTGGCCGAATAATTCCCGCGCCTGAATTGGCTTTCCACTTCAAGGAGGCCGACAATGCCGTGGTCGAATGCGTCCAGCGTTGACAGAATCGGCAATGATCGCACGCCGTAGTGATACGGGCTTTCGACCGGGGCGTTGCTCGTGATCCGTCGGGCCACAGAGTAATGGCGCTCGTACACGTGCATAGAGCCGACAAACCAATTCAACTCTCCCACAGCCAGGCCTAGTGACGCAGCGATGAGCTCCAGAGTCACACTCCACTCGAAAACATTGATGCCCGAGAAGCCCCAAATGGCGTCGTTGGCGCGAACTGAAACGTTCAAGTGGAGCCGCCCATCGCGCTGGATAAAGTTCAACCAGTTGTTGCAGGGAACATCCTTGGAATCGACGAAATCCGAGGCCGGATCGTAGATCGAGGCCACGGCGCGCTTAGTGTTGATGTCTTCATGGAAACGCTGAAGCACTCCTGCAAGTTGATCAACTTGGCCATTCCACTTCCTCAGCCGAGGTCCGTATGCCGCTCGCCACGTCGTACCGTTGTCGGAGAAGTCGACTGCCCGGGGGAGATACCGGGAAAGGAAGTCCATGTCATCCCGTCCAGCCAGCACCCACAGGGTTTCGGCTATCTGGGCGAATATGTTGTTCTTCCGGCCAGGGAGAACTACAACGCGTTCCTGGGGTGACGTCATGGTGGTGCGGTAGCCGATAATCTCACGCTGGTTCTGCCCCCGCGCAAGGACTTCCGAACCAGTGGTCTCGATCTCTGTGAGGGCACCCTGGAGGGCGCTTGATAGGTTGCGGTACTGAGTCATTTGGTCACCCGTTCCAGTGCGGAGTCAAGTTCGCGAAGCGCGGCATCGAGGTCGTCGTATTCGATAACCTCGACACCATCTGCGCCGGCGATCATTGCTGAAAGCGGTGAACGCTCAGGACGATGTAGAGCGATGACTGGGATGTTCCAGTTCAGGGCGCATGCAATCTCATATCCCACGCCGAGGCTGGGATTTGTAGTTTCGGCGACGACGCATTTGCAAGTACGCAGCCAGCCAAGGTCACGATCGTGAATGAACTTGTCGGTATGCTCCGTCTGACCCTTCAGAGAAAGTGAGTAGTCGCCGACGTGTTCGGTCAATACATCCCCAGTGGTCTGGAGGTGATCGATGATCCGCCGGTAGGTGGGTACGTCGCTCCGCCCGGCTCTGATGGAGCCGGCAAAGTAGTACTTTTTCATAGACTTTCGCCTTTCTTCGGTGTGGAAGGGCTTCTCGGTGACCCCTTTCAAGGGTCGTTTGAAGTCCAAACGACGGATTTCGCACGTGCCTAGATCGAGAATGCCGATAGCTTCAGCTTCTGTTCCCCGATGTCCTCGTGAGCGGAAAAACCGAAACTAGGTGGTGTTTTGGGGCAAATTAGGTACTGGAAAGGGTCAAAATAGGTGGTGCTCGAAGGTGGTCTAGGTGCTGGAGCTGTCCTATGTCGTGCGTGTCGGGGGATGTCGCTCGGACATCGTTCGGAGATGGGAGCGCTTTCGTGGCCGCTAGTGTTGTGTGTCCAATGCTTGAGTACAGCTTCAACATCGACATGATGACAACGCGTTGAAAGCGGCTTTGCGCAATTGCGGACAGATGTCGCACCGTTTGTCTCCGGTTGGCCAGCTGTGCGGTGGAGGTTGCTGTTTTTCGTGCAAGAATCACGGCATGGACCAGTTTGAGCGGCAAACGAGGGAAGAACTGGTTATTCTCGAGGCCCTGATGCAGGCGATAGATCGACGCGACGAGGTTTTCCAAACAATTGAGGATTCAGAAGACGTCAATGAGGCCACACGTCGCGTTGCTCAACTTCTGGGAGTCGAGACGGTTGCCAGCCGGGCGGTCCTAGATGTGCAGGCCCGGAGATTCACCCGCGACCAGCGTCAAAGGAGCGCCTTCCGTGCGGCAGAACTTAGATCCATATTGGGCGAAGGGGACTGACTTGAGGTCCTTGCCCGGCGCTAAACAGACCTAGTAACCTGCCCTTTTCAAGCACACATAAGTAACCAGGCAGCCGACCAAGCCCAGCAGCACCCCGGCCCACACGGCGGGTTCCGAGCCTCGAACGAGCAGAGTAACCGGAAAAAGACAGGGTATGACTGCCAGGGCGCTTCCCTTTCCGGCACTGGCGTCTTGGCCGGTACCGTGCATGAACTGTCTGTAGTACATGGCGAGCCCGGCCAGGAACGCCATCAGGCCAACGAACACCAACAGCAGCCAAGGCCAGCCAACCATCGTGAACAACGCCAGGCCGACTCCGGAAGCGGCGGAAAGTCCCAGCCGATGGCCCTTCGCTGACTTCAGGTGCCACATTTCCAGTTCCTTAGAGCAACGAGGCCGTCTCGGCGCGGGCTGACATCTCACGCCTTCTGGTTCGGAACCAACCCACCAGGGATGCCACGGCCGCCACCGCACTCAGGGCGCAGAGAGTCGGATTGTTGGAAAACGACAAGCACGCGGCCACCACATGGAACCCTGCCGTGACCAGGAACAAAACCTTCATCTCCCACATCCAATCCCTCGACGTCCCCGAGGTCCCAGCCTTATCCCAAATCATCAGTACTAGGTGGTAGGGACCGAAATGCACGGGCTAATGACAGCGGTACTAGGTGCTGTGGCGTCGAAAAATAGGTGGTGCTGAAACTCATCTAGGTGCTCAGCCGGTATCGTCCAACGCATGGGGAAAACAAAGCCAGCACCGCGAACTATGGCGACTGCCGCCGTCGTACTTCTTGCCCTCAGCGCCTGCGGCGTTCCAGCCGCCTCAACGCACAGCGGCGCACCGACTCCAACCGCCGCGTGCCCAAGCGCCGGCACCGAACCTCTACCCACCAACTGCGTCCCCTACGACGGAGACGCCGCCATGGCCGCCAACGAGACCTACCGCCAACGCGGAAAGCTCAGTCCGGACGTGCAAGCGGAACTGAACCAGCACATTGCCCCCGCCGTCGAGGCACTGCAGAAACTCCCGCGGCCCGCCACGGCGGACACCGTCACTGCCGCGTTCAACGGCCTGCACTTAAAAGAGGTTCAAACGGACGACGGCGGCACAGGCGTGAGGTTCGGGGTGACGGTGCCAAGCGGAGGCTGCCTTTTCGGCTTCGTTCCGGATCAAGGTGACGTCACCGTCCAGGCCGGCGGCGGAATCATGGACGGCGGATGCCTGGAGATGTTCGGCCATTAGGCCCTCCACGAGGGCCCGGAAGCCCCGCACCCAGCACCACCTAGACCCAAGCTGCATCACCACCTAGGCAGGCTCTCCCACCACCTAGTTTTGGTGTTTCGACCACCCAATTTCCCTCTTTGGGCTTGCGCAGTGTCCACTTTCACACCCATGCCCATCACCGCATCCATAGTCTCCTTCACAGGAACGGGCCCCGAAGCACCCTCGGGGCCGTAGTGGAGCGACTATTGGGGGTCGGGTAGATGACGTTGACTCAGCAGCAGGCCACAGCTGCGGCAGTGGACCAGTGGATCACCGGGATTCCCGGACGGATCCAAGGGCCCGCAATTTTCGTGGAGAATCCGGACCACGCACCATATGCCAAGAAGCTTGCGGACCGGGATACGACAGTCCTGGTACTGGGCGGCGATGCCGGCGACCACACCATAGTTCCGGTGTCAGGCGCGTTCGCTGAGACTGGCGAAGAACTCCTGATTGACGGGTCGTTGAGCCTGGAAATCCAGGACTATGTGGCCATCCCGTTCATCAATCTGGTGGGCGTCACGGTGGTGCGCATGACCACCCGGGAAGACTGGCAGGCATTCTTCGATGACGCCGATGCCGCCCGCAGCTCCGGGCATTTCATCCAGCAACTGACTGAAGTCAACGCAGTGCTGGCAGAACGTGCTTTGCTCAGCGGACTGGCCACCCACAGCCTGGTGATGCCCCGGCTCCACATCACCGGGGACGGACGGATCCTTAACGGACCCTACGGAACCAGGATCGGCCAAGTGGGCGACCCCCTTCATGAGCTGCGCCTCCGGTCCCTGGCCCTCCACCCGGAGTCCTCCGTGGCTGCGGTGTCCGAACCGGGTGACATCCGCCGCCTGCTCCGGGAAAGGCCTTGGCTACCCCGGTATCTGGCAGCTTTGGACGCTTGGAAGTTCATTCCCCGGGAAGAAAGGGCAGCAACCCAGCTGGTGGGCTTCGGGCTCAGCCTCTACGGCGCACTGGACAGCAGCAGTACGGCCTCGCCTGACGCCCCGTTTATCCTGCACCGCGGCGGTGAACACACGTTGTTGGATCCTAAGACAGGCCGACTGTTCAAGATCGGCAAGGATGCGGCAACCATCGTGGAGGCAGTGTCCAACCTCCAGGACTTCAACACCGCCGCGATACTGGCCGCCCCGGCACTGGGCGTTCCCGCCGCGCAAGCGGAAAGCTCGGTACGCGCCGTGGTGGCGCAGTTCGACCAGTTGGGCATCGACATCCTCGGAGTCCGGTGATGACCGGCCAGTCACCCCGCACAATGCTGCCACTGTGGGTGCCGCTGATTCCCCAACACGACTTCGTGGCGGAGAGTTACACGGCAACCGCGGCCCAAGGCGTGCACGTGACCTTTGCGGACGGCCGCCGCCGCATCTGCGCCAAGAGCGGTCTGTGGAACGCCAACCTCGGCTACGGCAACCAGCGGATCGCTGCGGCCATGGCAGCGGAGTTGGAGACGGCGTCGTACCTTCCCCTTTTCCGGTCTGCCCACGGCAAAGCAATCCAGGCAGCGGACGCCTTGTTGTCCCTGCCTGCCCACCCGTTCCAGCGTGTGCTGTTCTCCACGTCCGGCGGTGCCGCCAACGACGCCGTCATGAAACTGGCGCGGCAGTATGCGGCCTTGACGGGACATCCGGAGAAAAAGCTGATCGTCGGCTTGGAGCGTAGCTACCACGGCCTCACCTACGGAAGCCATGCGCTGGGCGGCGATGACCTGGGGCAAGCAGTGTACGGGGTGGACACCCGCAATATCAGACACGTCAGTGCAGACGACGGCGGCGAAGGGCTTGCCGCGCTGATGCGGCGGGAAGGGCACCGGATAGCTGCCGTGGTTGTGGAACCGGTCCTCGGCTCCGGAGCGGACGCACTCCCGCAAGAATTCGTCAGCCAACTGCTGGGCTACCGAAAAGACCATGGCTTCCTGATCGTCGCGGACGAGGTTGCCACGGGATTCGGCCGCGTGAAGTCCTGGTTTGTGTCCGATGAATGGGCCGAAGGCCCGGACGTAATTATCACCTCGAAGGGTCTGACCAACGGGACTTCCGCCTGCGCTGCCCTGCTGATAGGAACACGCATCACCGCCGCGTTCGACTCCAGCGAGGCCATCTTCGTCCAAGGTGAAACACAAGCCGGAACTCCTGCTGCGTGCGCGGCCATCCTGGCAACCATCGATGAAATGAAGAGGCTCGACCATGAGCGGCTCAATGCGGAGGTTTCGCAAGGGCTGGACGAGCTCATCGAATCACTGACGGCTATTCCAGGCGTGGGAAACACGTCCGGCCGTGGCTGCATGAGGGGCATCCAATTGTTGAGCAGCAATGGTGTTCCGTTGGCGTCGAACGCAGTGCTTGCCGTGGTGAGGCGCATCCATCACGCGGGTGCCTTGGTCCAACCCGGCCCCGGCCGGATCCAACTCCTTCCTGCCCTCGTCTATACGCCCGACAACTTCGCCGAGCTCAAAGAGGCAATCTTCACGGGCCTCCAGGACGCACGTCGGGACGGAGTTTTCGGATGATCGCCGACAAAACGTGGCGGACCCGCAGCGTCATTCTCGACGCCGGAATGTCACCGAAGTATCTGCATGCCCTGACGCGCGGGCGCACCGGTTTGGTGCTTGATCCTGCGCTCGGCGGGCAACGCGACCGGCTGCTGGCAGGCGACCTGAGAGGAGCACCAATTCTGGAACTCCCTGCCGGGCCCGTCGATACGGAAAGGGTCCGTGAGGTCACTGCGTTTGTCCTGGCCAAGGGACTGCGGACCGTGGTAGGCCTGGGCGGCGGTTCGGTCATGGATGCCGTGAAGCTGGGGGCGCTGTTCTCCGCCGACCCCAGCCTGGCTGTATACGTGGAGCGCCATGCCAGGAGGTCCGGCCTGATGGTGGTGCCGGCGATGGCTGCACCCCATGAGCGCCCACGGACTGTCCTCATGCCGTCCACCATAGGGACCGGAGCGGAAGTCAGCGCAGTAGCGTGCCTGGACACCGCCGTCGGGCGCCGGCTCCTGGCCTCACGGCACTTGGCTGCCGATGCCGCGGTCCTGGACGCAGCGCATCTGGCGGATTTGCCGCGGCACCTGCTTCTGGAGGGGTTGCTGGAAGCTTTCCTGCGCGTGGCCGGAACTGTTGCGGGCAGCAGCGCCAGCATTTTCGACGACGACGCCCACCTGCTGCTGTGCCGGATCGTTGCCTTGGGGCAACGCCTCACACAGGAGGATTCTCCGGGGTTGAGACTGTCGGCCGCGCGGCTCAGCCAGGAAACACACACCGGATGGTCGTTGGCAGGCCGGGACCCTTACGGCGCCAAGCATTGGTACGTCGCCAACGAGCTCGCCTATCACGCAGGAATCCGGAAAATGAGTGCCACCGCCGCCATCATCCCCGCGATTTGGGAAGAGATCACCCGCGGGGCAGCGGCTTGGGGCGACGCCCGCAGACTGGCCGCGCTCTGGTCAGCCGTGACCGGGACAGACTCCAGCCTGCCGCCGAATCCTGCGCTGGGAATCGCCGAACTGATGCGCAGATGGGGACTAAACCAACCCACTGTCGTCGCGCACGGTACCGCGCAGGAAGCTGCCAGCTCCTCGATCAGGAACTGGGGCGGCGTCCTCCCCATGCTTCGCGGACTCACTGCAGCACAGGTCCTGCAGGTCCTCCAGCCGGGAGAGGACCCGGCGGGAGAGGACCCGGCCAGCAGAGAACAGCGGGCCGCATCGAACTTGCCACATGCCACTACACCGACGGCAAGGGAAAGGAGGTGACTACATGAGCAGCCTTACTGCACCGAAGACCCTGGACCTGCATATCCAGGAACTTGAAGCCATGGATGTACCCGATGACTGGGATGAACGGATCAAGGGAATCTCCTGCGGGCTCGCCTTGGTGACGATCGCCGTCACCATCACCTGATGGCGGGTCCACTACATCCAGCCCCGACCCAAGGAAGGAGGTGAAACAGCACCACATGCACAAGCAGCTCAATATCTCCGTCCAGGAGATCGAATCCATGGATACTCCGGACTTCACCAACTGGTTCGTCGGCGTCACCCAGGGTGTAGCAATCGGCATCATCGCCGTCAGCATCACCTAGGCCAACCATGTCCCCTGAACAACACCCTGAAAGGAGGCAGCAATGACGCTCCAACTGTCCATCGAGGAAGTGGAAAATCTCGATACCCCGGATGACACACCGTGGTACATCCGCGTCGGTGACGTGATCATCATCGCCGGCATCGTCGTCGGAATCGCCGCGACCTGACCCGTGCGCGGGCGGGAGGTTCTGGTCCCGCCCGCGCGCACCTTTCAATGGCCACTTCCGGAGGAGACAAGTCGATGAAACCGACACCAGACAAAACCGCAGACGCCATTCTGCGCGTCCTGGGTCACGTTGATCCGCCCGAGGATCTTTACAGTGCATCAGGATCGCGCCTCTACGATCTGATCACTGCCGACGACCTCACCGAGCTTCCCGAAATCCTGGCGGCAGCCCGCAGCACCAACGGGCCCATCCTTGAGCTTGCCGCCGGGTCCGGCCGGATCACCCGTGCCCTGCTGGCTTTGGGACGCCCCCTGACGGCCGTCGACTCCTCACCGGAGATGCTGGCGATGCTCGCCCGCAAAGTCAGGACCAAGGAGTTCAACCCCCGCAGCGTCCCGGTTGAACTGGTGGAGGCGGACATGTCCACGCTGGAGCCCGACGGCGGTTACGGTTGCGTTGTCCTCGGTGCCAGTTCCATCACGCTCCTTGACCCGGAAGGACGCCGGAACCTCTTCCGGCGGGTCCGCGGTTCCCTGGCCGCCGACGGTCGCTTCCTGCTGACCGTCCTGAATGCTGACAGCCACCAAACGTCGGGAACCTACGACGGCGGCACAACAGTTTCCGCTCTTGGGGACGACGCCTTCCTGATCACCGCGGAAAGCCGCGATACCGTAAACGGCGCCAGGCACGTGACCATGATCCATGTCAGCTTCAACGAGGGCGGCACGTACCGGTCCTCCGCCTACACCAGTGAGGTCGCCTTTGTCAGCAACCACCTGATCGAGTCCGAGATCACGGCGGCCGGGCTGGAGATCCTTGAGCGCCGGCCTGTCCGGTTGGCTACGCCCAGTCCGGAACTGAACGACGTTGAACTCTGGGTGTGTGGCCCATGAGCATTGATGCCGTCACCACGCTTGACCCGGCCTCGGGCCTGCTTTCCGAGGCAACCGTTCACCTGCCCAATGAGGTGGGCCTTTGGCGGACCGTGGGCTATCTGTCCAACACCGCCGCCGCCGGCACGGGGTACTCATCCGCGGTGGGAGCCTTCGACCTTCGTCGACGTGCCTCCATGATCCGTGCCGCCGGAGAAGCCGTGGAGCGCTTCGCGTTGGTCCGCGTTGAGGGCGATCGGGATGTCCTGGCCGTGTCAACGGACGAGGACCGCCGCATCGACTTTGTCTCGGCGGGGCTGGGACGGGCCTCCGCACTGGCCTACGACTTCCCCTGGTACCGCGCACGCAACCTGCAAACCGGTGCCGAATCACAAGTTCCGGCTCCGGTGGTGGACTACGGTCCCCAACAGCCTGGCGAACCGTGGGATGCCTTCTTTGATCCCTCTCCCAATGGGGCAGCGTCCGGTCCAACGGCAACCTTTGCCCAAGCTGCTGCCCTGGCCGAGGTCCTGGAACGGGACGGTTTCCTGGCCGCTTGGTACAAGGGAAGTCCGCTCCATCAAATAGACACTGCCCGTCTGAAGGGCCTACCGGACTGCCGCGGCCTGACCCAGCTTCTCGAATCAGCCAAGACCGCCGGCATAGATCCGTGTCTCGCGTTTGTCCCGGAAGACGGCTCCCCACTGCACACGGCGGTCTGCATCATTTGTGATGGCAGCGGGCCGGGATTTGGCGCGGTTGGGCTAAAAACGTCTGCAGACCCGCTGACGGCGTTGCTCGGGGCGCTCCAGGAAGGCCTGCAGATCCGTGAGCTTTTCCTGGCCCGGACACCGCACGCGAGCAGCGCCACCCTGCAGGTCACTGACGACGATTCGCGCGCTGCCTACTGGTCAACCCCTGGCGCTGTTCAGCGACTTCAGGACTGGGTTGGTTCCTTCGCAGAGTCCGGAATCCCCGCAGGCAAGCCCGTTCCTGATGCAGCCGCCCTGGTCCGGCACCTGGCATCGCGCGGCGTCGGCTCACACTGGGTTGATCTCACGCACCGCCTTCCGGTACGGGTCCGGGAATTGGGTTGGGTCAGCGGCAAAGTGGTCTGCCCGGGGGCCCTGCAGTTGACAATGGACGAAACCAAGGGGCTTTCCATCCCGGATAACCGGAGGGCCGGGTGGGAATCCTCCGGCCATACGACCCCGCACCCGCTGATATGAGCTTGCGTAACAATATGTCCCGGTCCGCAGCTCAGCCGCTTGAATGGCCGGTGCGGCTCAATTCCGTGGCGTCCATCGATCAACCCCTCGACGCGGGTGGTCCGTGGATAGTTGCCCTGAATCAGGTGCCAAAGGCCCGCGTTTCGGCTGACGTGGCCGCGGTGCTGCGGACCGTTGACGGCACCCTGCTGCCCGGGCAGGTTGCAGCTGCTCTCGGGAGCCAATGGACTGCGGAGGACGTGGAAAACGTGGTGGGCCGGTTGGCCCACACCGGAATCTTCGACGCCGGTCCGCACCGTGCAGAGGTCCGTCGCGTGCAGTTCCGGGCACCCTTGACTGTCCAACTCACGCTGTTCAACCCGGCGCCCCTGCTCCAGGCCTTGCGCCCGGCGTTGGCGGTCCTGGTACGCCGGGAAACAGCGGCCGCCCTTGCGATCGTTCTGGTGGCAGGCCTCCTCGGCCTTGTCACGGCCAGCGAAGATATCGTCCGGGTGTTGTCCACACCGTTGCCCATGGAAGCGTATGTTTTTGTGGTTGCGGCCATGTTCGCCTCCACGCTGCTGCACGAACTGGGCCACGGAATGGCCTTAACGTACTTCGGAGGCACGCCCAGACGCATCGGCATCATGCTGTTCTACCTGTCTCCGGCATTCTTCTGCGACGTGACGGACGGTTGGCGCCTGGGATCCCGCAAGCAACGCGTCGTGATCGCCTTGGCCGGTCCGGTGGTCCACGCTGCCTTGGGTAGCCTGGCCCTGGCAACGCATCTATTCCTCCCGGCCTCCCCGCTTGGCGATGCTGTCCTGTTGTACGGGGTGATCTGCTTCGCGGTGGCGGTCCTCAACCTGTTCCCCTTCATCAAGCTGGACGGCTATGTGGCACTGATGTCATGGCTGGATGTGCCGCACCTGCGCAGGAAAGCCCTGGATGCACTGGCCGGCGTCGTCGGCTATTGGCTGCTGGGTGCACCCCGAAGCAATCACCATCAGGGGTGGCTGCCGTGGTTTGGCCTGGCGGGCTTTGTGTCGGGCGCAGCCTTCACCTTGGTTGGCTTCCAACGGCTGGTGCCTGTCTTCCTGCAGCTTGGGCTGGTGGGACACGTGGTTGTGGCCGCTGGTTCTTGCCTGCTCCTCGCAGTGGTCCTCAAGATTGTCCTTGCCTTCTTCGGCTCCGCGGCCAGGCAGGGAAGTCCTTTCTGGAGGCGTGCAGTAGTTGTGGTGGCTGGCGTGCTGTGCGTTGCTGCCCTTCTCGCAGCAGTTCCCGTCAGGCCCACCACTGTTGCCGGCTACACCTACAGCGACGGCGATCTTCGTATTGTCATGCCAACGGTGTCCGGGACACACTCCATCTCCGCCGGGGACGAGGTGATCCTGCAAACGCAGGGCATGGTGATCAACCTGGAAGTGGCCAGGGCCAGCGTTGGTGACCAGCCGCCGTCGAACATCAACGCACCAGTGGAGACGGTAGCGCCGGTGACTTTCCCGGGCGCCCTGGTGCCGGTGCTTGCCTACCCAGGCGAGATGCACGCCTTCGCATCCTCCACCCCTGCGTCCGGACGCGCCGTGATCAGCGGCGGCACAAGCGTGAGCCTGGGGGAGTGGCTTTGGAACGCCATCACCGGGTCGCCACTGTGGCCGGGCTCGTCCGTGTCCGGAACCGACCCCACGAAAGGTGCCCCATGACTGTCTACGCCAAATTTGCACACTTCAGCAAGAAACGCGGAGACCAGTTGGTGGTGGACGACCTGTCCTTCGAGGTGCCCGCAGGCAGTGTTGTAGGACTGATCGGCCCCAACGGTGCCGGCAAGAGCACGGCGCTCGCAGGATTGACTGGCTTGGTGCCCGCGACCTCCGGAAGTGCCACGGTTTTCGGGACCGCGTACCGGGGACTGCGGAGACCGGCCACAAAGGTGGGCGTGAACCTCGATTGCATGGATATGGAGCCTGGCCTGAGTGGTCGCCGGCACCTCCAGATCTGCCAAGTGGCCGCAGGCGTGGGCAGGGACAATGTGGAGCGGGTCCTGGAGCAAGTGGGCCTCGCCGAGCACGCCGACAGGAAGGTCAAGGACTATTCCCTGGGAATGCGTCAACGTCTGGGCATTGGATCCGCAATCATCGGCGATCCAAAGCTTCTGGTCCTCGACGAGCCCGCAAACGGGCTGGATCCGGAAGGCATCCAGTGGCTGCGCCAGTTTCTCAGGGGCTTCGCCGCAGCGGGTGGGAGCGCACTTGTTTCCAGCCACCAATTACTTGAACTGGAACACGTGGCGGACAGCGTGGTGGTGCTGAAGCGCCGAACCATGTTCCAAGGATCCTTGGCGCAGGCCAAAGCGATCGGTGGCGGCAGCCTGGAGACTGCGTACTTCCGCATCCTCGAGGACTCATGGTGAAGGACGACGTGCGGGGAACGATCATGGACGTGGTCCGGTCCGAACTCCTGCGGTACATGAGCGGCTACTCGGTGCTCGGTGTACTGGCGTTCGCGGCCCTGGTGCCGTGGTTCATCGCCAATTTCGCCGGCTGGCCTGGCAACTCCGAAGCCGTGCCGTCGGGTGACCACATCCAGGCTTTCTGGGGCTTGGCGGCAAGCATCGCCGTAGTAGCTGCCTTTGCCGGGAGCTATGTGGTGTCCCGGGAGTCCTACTACGGCACTTTGCGGCGTACCGTCCTGATGTCCGGACTGGTTGCTGTGGCGGTTGCCAAGTACGCTGCCGCGTTGGCCATAGGCAGCGGCATCATGCTGACCGGTATTGCTTTGTGGGGTGCGAGCGTCGCGTTCGCCGTACCCGCCGCGGCCCACGCCGAACTCCTGTCCCCTGAATCGTGGCGCTTCCTGCCAGGAGTCGTCCTCGCCGGGGCCATGGCATCCTTGTGGGGCTGCTCGCTGGGCTGGATCATCCGGCATTACTACGCAACGACGATCGTCACCATGCTCCTTCCGCTGGCTGTCGAGTTGCCGCTGCTCTTGAGCTTCCCGGAAGCAGCGCGATGGCTTCCGTCCGGAGCCTTGGCAGGTGTGGCGTCATTGCCTATTAGCGGGCTCCTCGACCCGGTCCAGGCCTTTGCTGTGTCCTCGGGATGGCTGGCAGCCAGCGGGTTTGCCGCGGCCAAAGTGCTCGAAGGCACGGAATTCTGAGTGGGCAACTTGTCAGCAGCCTTCATCACGGATCTGGTCCGTCCGTCCTTATGGCGTGACGCGGCCGTGGGTTCGTTACTGGTGGGTGCGCTCGCCGGAACGTTGTATATTCTCGCCTACTTTGAATCCGGGCCGTCGTCCCCCGGAACCGAAGCAGTGCTGTTGAAGTCTGCCCTTTCCCTGGTACTCACAGGCTCCGCGCTGCTGGGTTCTTTCGCGTTCACCTCGGCTTTCCGGACAGGATCGCTCCATCTGCGGGTTCTCTTGTTCCAGCGGATCCCGGCGTTCGCAGCAAGGGCAGGATCCACCATGGTTGCGGCTTCCGCCCTGGGAGTCGCCACGGCAGAACTTTGTGCGGCCCTTGGCGCCTTGGTGTCCGGAACAACCGGGATCCATGCTCCAGGTGTGTTCGCGGCGACGGGGTGCATGGGTGCCGCATGGGGATACTCGATTGGTTCGGTGGTGAGGAACCACCAAGTGAGTCTCTTCCTTGTTCCCCTGACCTTGGTGCTCCCGGGGCTTGCTGCTCAGCTGATGCAGGAGGCCGGTCAGTTCGTCTTTCCCTTGGCAGCAGCGGACTGGGCGGATCGGGCGATCCTCAGCCAGCCGGCGTCGTGGTCTCTGCTGACCTCGCTCGGCTGGTTAGCCACAGTCGGCGCCGTAGCCCTCGGCGTCTTCACCAAACGCGACCTGGCTTGAACCACAACCCAATGAAGGAGTCCATCATGAACCGCACACCCCTGATCTGGCTGCTGCTGGCCCTGGTCCTCGGCACGTACGGCGTGTCCATCTTCATGAGCAACGGCAACAACCCCCCGTGGTGGTCTACTGTCTCGGGGGTCATTGCAGTCATTGGCGCAGTGGTGATGTTTGCACGATTCCTGCTTGAACGGCGATCAGACAGGAGCGGGCAATGAGAGCTGACAGACGCCGGGCCCGCTTGCCGGGGACTGATGTCCTTCGCGGCAAGCGAGCCCGCCAATCCTGTGCTGGCCGGTCTGCGGACTACTGTCCGCGGACTGCTCTCTTTCTAGGTAGGTCTATCTCTGTTTGGGGCCTTTCCCCTCGGAGACAACCATCGCTGAGCCGCCGCCACGTCGCTCCGGCTCAGCGGCAGCTGTCAACAGGCCGTCCTCACCGAACTCGATCGCTGTCGCCGCCCCGATCTCTGCCGCCGACGTGAAGGCATCACCGGCCGGAACCAGCGTGTGGCCCAGGGTGGATAACCCATCGTCATATGCCTCAATGAAGGCAGGCTCTGCCGTGACATTGAGGGTGTTCCTTTGGGCAGCCCGCGGAGCTGCCAACGCCTCGGAGACACTCATGCCCAGGTCCACCCGGTTGAGGATGGTCTGCAGCACCGTGGTGATGATGGTTGACCCGCCGGGCGATCCAAGGGCCAGGAATGGCTTCTGATCCTTCAGGATGATGGTGGGCGACATGGACGACCGGGGACGTTTGTTGGGCTGAATCCTGTTGGGGTCGTCCGGGTTGTACACCGTGGTGAAGTCAGTGAGCTCGTTGTTCAGCAGGAAGCCGCGGCCCGGAACCACAATGCCTGATCCGCCTGTTTGCTCAATCGTCAGCGTGTACTCCACAACGTTGCCCCAGCGGTCGGCGACCGTCAGGTTCGTGGTGGAGATGTTCTCGGTGTCCGTCTCCTCGGCGAGCGGTGCATCGGAAGGCGGGCACGCGCCGTCGTAATCCGTGACGTCGCCGGGAGCCACCGGTTTGTTAGCCGCTGCAGCCGGATCAATCCTGCACGCACGTTCCTTACCGAAGACATCGTCAAGCAGCGCCTCAGTGGGAACATCCACAAACTTGGGATCGCCCACGTAGGCTCCACGATCCGCGAACGCCAACGCGCTCGCCTCCAGGTAGTGGTGGAGTGCGTCAGTGGTCTCCATGCCGGCAAGGTCGAAGGGCTCCAGGATGTTCAGGGCCTCACCCACGGTGGTTCCCCCGCTGCTGGAGGGTGCCATTCCATAGACGTCATACCCGCGGTACTCGACGTGTGTGGGGTCCTGATCCAGTGCCTTGTAGTTCGCGAGGTCGTCCGTTGTCATGAAACCCACCGGTACAGGCAGGTCGGTGTCACCGGATGTGGGTGGAGCCTGAACCGTGGCCGCGATCTCCTGGGCCAATGCCCCGCCGTAGAAAGCGGCAGTGCCGCCCTTGGCGAGCAGCCGGTACGTTTCGGCGAGTTCGGGGTTCTTGAAGACGCTTCCGACGGCGGGAGCGTCACCGCCGGGCAGGAACAGGTCCTGGGTGGAAGTGAAAGTGTCAAAGCGCAGCTTGTTGTCCAACGTCTGCTGGCGGAAGGTCTGATCCACCACAAAACCCCGGTTGGCCACCTTGATGGCAGGCTTCAATGCCTCGCCCAGGCTGAGGGTGCCCCAACGCTCAAGGGCCCGTTCCCACGTGGCAGGCGTTCCGGGGACGCCGACGGAGACGCCGCTGGTGACCAGATCCGGGGTGAACGGGTAAGGCTTACCCGTATCAGGATCGATGAAGGCATCCTCGGGCATGCCTGCCGGTGCTGTTTCACGTCCGTCGATGGTCCCCACTTGCTGGGTCTTGGCGTCGTAAAACACAAAGTACCCGCCGCCGCCAATGCCGGCGCTGTACGGTTCTGTCACACCCAGGGTGGCGGCTGCCGCGACGGCCGCGTCGGCTGCGTTGCCACCTTTCCGCAGGACTTCTATCGCGGCGGCGGAGGCCTCGGGGTCCACAGTGCTCACTGCGCCGCCGTAGCCGGTAGCTGTTGGGTTCTTGTCTGTTTGGCGCGGATCGGCGAAAGCCGGGCTGGCTACCGCTCCGCTCGTCACGCTTAGGGCCAAGGCTGCTGTGACAGCAGCCAGTCGACGTCTCACTTGTGTCATGGTTTCTCCCAGGATTTCCAGACGAAGGTGCGGGTGGACGGTCCGGTCACCCTATCGCGGGGGTTTTTGAGGTTCAACGGTTGACAGGTGCGGCGAGGTGGGCCAAGAGAGGAACCCGGTTAGTTAGGTTAGTTAGGTTAGTTAGGTTAGTTAGGTTAGTTAGGTTAGTTAGGTTAGTTAGGTTAGCTACCGAGGCAGCTTGCCAGAGTTCCTCAGGACCGCCCCACGCTAGGCCACCAGCCGGAGCGGTGTCCGGCCCAGCTCAACGGTGATCTCCTGCCCCCAGGATGCCGTGAGCCGGTCGTCTTCCATGCCGTCTCCGAACACCACCAACTGGTCCGACGCCACGGTGATCCGCATAGACTCGCCGGCTAACAGGGCACCTTCCGTCAACGAAGCTCCCGTGACGGGGGAGGGCCACGCTTCCCGCACGAACCAGGCCAATCGGGGGTCTGTTGGAGCCGGCAGCGTCCGGCCTCCCCGTTCGAGGGCGATCGAGGCGCACCATCCGGTGGCTCCTGTCCCGGTGGAAACAATGAGCCCGGAGGATGATTGGCGCTCGCTTGCAGGCTTCCCGTCAGCGCGAGGCGCCGTTAACTGGTACCTCGCCGACTGGTGCGAGGCATGGCCGACGAACACTTCGTTGAGCGCCGAAAGCTGCTGGCCGTCGTCGAGCGTTGCCGTCACGGTGGTGAGGTCCTGACAGGGGAGGCGCGCCGAATCGGCGGCGGCCAGGAGGGCTGCCGCCTGGGCGGGAGAGTGGTTTACCAGGACACCGGGGTTGGTGCCGGGTTCGGGGTCGATGCCGAGCACCGGCTGGCCGTTGAGGTACTTGGCGACGTTGGCCACCAACCCGTCCTGTCCCACCACGGCGACGATGTCGTCGTCGGCGAGGAGGAAGCGGCTCAGGTCGGCACGTTCGACGTCGGCCTGCCGCCACTCCGCCGGGATCGAGGCGCGCATGGCGGCCAGGGCTGCGGTGAGTTTGTCGTGCCGGTCCTGGACGTCCTGCAGATTGCGCCCCCGGGTCCGGAGGAAGAATTCTGCCTGACCGCGGGTGGCGTGCCGGTCCAGGAGTTCCTGGAGTTCGGTGCGTCGGTGGACGAAGACGATACGGGGGTTTGCCATCATTGATCCTTACTTGGTGACGGGTGCAGCGGTGTCTTTGAACAGTCCGGCCAGTGCTCCTGTGAGCAGGTCGGGGGTGATGGTGAGGTTGCCGATGTTGGGAAGTGAGCCGGCGGCGTCCCGGAGCGCCAGTGCCAGAAGCGTTGCCTGGTCCATGTCGCGGTAGACCTGCATGGTGGCAGCCTCGCGGGCGGCAGCCGCTTCTCCGACCAGCCGGATCTGGTTGGCTTCCGCTGCGGCGCTGATACCGGTTCGCTCGGCAGACCCTTGGGCCTCGATCAACCCCGCGGCGGCCTTTTCCTCCGCTGCCCTGCGGGCGTTGGCACCTTCCTGCGCCACCAGCCGTTCGCGCCGGGACGCCAGTTCAATCTGGCTTGCCATCTCATTCTCGGAGATGGTCCGTTCACGTTCGACGGCGACTGCGCGCCTTTCGTACACGGCCCGGTCGGCTTCGGCCTGCAGTTGTTCGCGAACTGGTGTTTGGAGGGCCCTTTCGACGTCGGATTCGGGCCGGATCGCGAGCACCTGGACCGCGAGGATTTCGATACCGGTGGACTGCAGCCTCGCATCGGCCCGCAAGGCCTCGGTCAGGAGCAGGCGGAGTTGGGAGATTCCCCGTTCCAGGGCTTCGGCCAGAGTGGTGGTGGCAATCTGGTCAATCGCGTGGCTCTGGCAGAGCTGGCCGATGATGGTGGACACCTGTTCGCGTCCGGTTGCCGGCGGTGCTCCCGCAGGCTGGAGCCCGAAGTCGAGGCGGTTCGAGACAGCCACGGGGTCGGAGAAACGGTAGGTCACGTTGGCCTGCACGCTGACGTCCTGGTGGTCGCGGGTGATGGCGTGGAACAGGGTGGGCAATTCCTGGTCGTCCACGGGAACTTCACTGAGGACGGAGTCGGCTTGGCGGAACCAGAATGCCTGGCCCACGCCTTGGTGCCGGACCTGCCCTTTCTGCAGGTGGACTACGTAGCCGGTGGGGCTGCCGAGGAAGTGGTTGATCCCGGGGTAGCGCTTGATGGTTGCCATGGTGTGCTCCTTCTCGTTTGTTCTCGTCACTTTGACGATAACTAAAACTTGGGCAGCAGTCGTCTTTATTGTCAACTTGACGATAATTGCCTACGATTGCTGCATGCCTTCGAATGCCCCTGCCCGCTTCCCAGTGACCGTGGATGTGGTTGCCCTGACTGTCCGTGAGGGCAGCTTGAACGTCCTGCTGATCACGCGCCTCATCGAGCCCTTCCGGGGCCAACTGGCCCTCCCTGGCGGGTTCGTCCTTCCGGGTGAGGACCTGCTCGAGGCGGCGACGCGGGAGCTCGCCGAGGAGACCGGCGTCGAACGCCTCCCCGGCCACCTGGAGCAATTGGGGAGCTACGGGCCCAAGGGCCGCGATCCCCGGGGTGAGATCCTGACTGTGGCCCACCTGCTGCTCGCCCCGGACTTCCCCGTCCTGGCTGCGGGCAGCGACGCCGAGAAGGCAGCGTGGTATCCCGTGGCCGCGATCATGGACGGCGAGGTAGGTCTCGCTTTCGATCACGCGCGCATTCTGCAGGATGCGCTGGAACGGGCCAAGGCTAAGCTCGAGTACTCACCATTGGGCGCAGCATTCTGCGGGGAGGAGTTCACCATTGCCCAACTCCGGTCCGTGTATGAGGCTGTGTGGGGGACGCGGCTGGATCCCCGCAACTTCCATCGGAAAGCCACCGGCACGCCCGGCTTCCTGGAGGACACAGGCCGCATGACCGCGGGCGACGCGGGACGGCCGGCAGCGCTGTTTCGCCTCACCCCGGAAGCACGCCCGACGGCGGGTCAACCCACCCGCGCGATCCTCAACCCGCCGCTGATGCGGCCACGGGACTAAACGCCGCCTTCGCCCAATAGGCTCTGGACAGCTTCCGGCTCGTGGCTGCACTCTATTCTGAGGGCTTCAGCAGCGAGGCCCTCTCTGGAGGCATTCATGGGCAGGTTCGGTGACTTTCTCGGCACGGCGATGCACCGCAGTGCTCCCCAGACCGGAGCCTTGCCGTTGATAACCCAGCCCCAATCCATGGTGGTTCCCAAGCTGGCTGAAATCGTCGGTGGCGTGGTTGCCGTGCTGCGGGAGGACGGCCGTAGCTCCCTTCCGGTGGTGGATTCCCGCTCCTCGGCTCCGTGGCCCGGCGTTTACGTCCTGGGACACATCGCCGGAGCGGATGACGACGGCGGTACGGCCTTCGCGGAGGTGGCCATGGACGGCTCGGGCCGGCTCGCGCTGTTCCAGCCACTGGAAGTGGCCGCCAGGGGGTCCCGGTTGGTTCCTGTTAGCTCCTCCAGCCTGGAGGGCAGATATTTGAAGCAAGTGGGCGAGATCCGGCCCACCAGCGAACGGGGTGCATTTCCCATCACGTTGGACCGGACCGGTGAATTGATGATCCTGCCTTTGTGGCGGCCCGAATATACGGCGGAGGTGCCCTTGAGGGAGTACTTGTACTCCCTGGCATCCGAGGCCGGTGGAGTCCTGCCTCCCGGCTGAGGCCCCGGGCCAAGGTCCGGGCCTAAGACCTAGCGGTGCTGGCCGGAGCGAGGGTCGCTGCATCCCTGAGTTGTTCCAGCGTTTCCTCGGCCGAGCCGTTGGCATCCACCTCAACGAAGTCCGGGAATTCGGGAAGCGAGCGGTAGGCCGCGCGGAAGGCCTGCAGATCGGACAGTGTCTCCTGGTCAGTGCCACGCCGGATGACGCGTTCATGCGCCACCCGGGGGTCGACGTCGAAATGGACGATGAGGTCCGGCGCGGGAAGTGCGGCCAGCAACCACGGCAGGAAGCGGCCGCGCCCCAGTCCGTTGGCCTGGCGGAGGGCCAGCTGGCAATGCAGGTGGCGGTCCATCACCACGGTCCCTTTGAAGAAGCGGGCGCGGGCATGCGACACCACGACGTTGAAGATCCGGACAGTGGTCTCAATGGCGTCGACCAAGCGGGCAGGCAGGTGCCAGCCGAAGCGGGCGCTAAGGAGGGACAACCGGCGCCGGGCGGCATGGTTGCTGAGCAGCAACGCCTTGGTGCCGCTCTTCTCCAGCGTCGTGGCCAGGGCGTTGGCCGCCGTCGTTTTTCCGGACCCGTCTATGCCTAACAGAACAATGAGCATGTGGCCTCCCTTCGTCTTCCGTACAACGCCGAACGGCGCGAACTTGTGCCGAAATATGGCCGGGATCACTACTGTGCCGTGTGGCGACGTCCGCCTATCATGATGCTGTGCACGTACTTTGGTAAGCCGGATTTGTTTGAGCCGGCGGTCTTAGGGGTAAGTACGGAACAAGGAGATCATTTTCTCCGTTCGGTGCCCGTTGATATGGGGTGGATCTCCTATTGGAGTCCCAGCGGACGCCTTCCTAACTGGACAAATTTGTTTGAAGGGATGCGTAGCTACATGAACACTCTTTTAGTGATTGCCGGTGTCATCGCGATCATCTTGCTCCTTGTTGGCGGATTTAACCAAGCCTTGAGCTTCCTGCTGTGGGTAGGAATTATCCTGCTTGTTCTGGCTCTCATTGGTTGGGTGCTTGGCAGGGGCCGGTCGCGCGTATGACCACTGATCCAACCGAAGTTGCCGGCTTTAGCCAGGTGCACGACGGAATCACCACTCCGGGACACCCGATCCCACGGGATTTGGGGGCTCCGGAGCAGGATGAGCAGGTTCCGGTGGATGATTCCGGGGGTGGCCCCGAGGACGCCACGGATGCCGGAGAGAATCAATCGGCAAATCCGGCGGGACCGGCTGAAGAAAAGGATGGGCAAACTGCGGATGACCGCGGTTTGACCACCGAAACCAATCCAACGGATTGACCAGGGTGCGGCCGTGCAGGGAACTGTGCGGCCGCATTCCGGTTCTCCGGGCTTTTCCCCGGCAGTACATCCGTTATTTGAGAGGTAAAAATGCGTATCGGTTCAATTATCGGGCTGATCGTTGTTGTGTGGCTGGTGATTGGTGCAATTGCGGCAGGCCAGCGCGGCTATTACAACGCCCCGCCTGCCCAGTGCTCGCAGTTCGCTACGATCGCGCTGAATATTGTGGCGGGCCCGTTGAATTACACGGGGCTGGACCCGCAGGGCGGCTGTGAAGTTCCCCAGCCTTCGTAAGGCCGGTGTACATCGTAGTGCCTTACCCGGCAGATTACTAAGTTTGCTGATTAATTACGTCCGATCATGGACAGTAAGGCTACTGACCTTATAGGTTCGAAGAGTTCATAAACAGTTCCACCGCTTTGGAAAGGACAGGTCGCATGGACAAGCAGAACGCCACACCGGAAGAAGAAGTGGGCGGCTACGGTACCCCCACTGCGGAGCAGGAAGCCGGCGGAGGCCAAGCCCAGCCACGGGTGGAAGAAGACCTCAGCGAGGCAGGCCTGAGCCAGGACAGCCCCGACGGCGAAACCTACGCCACCGGCGCGCCCAACCTGAGCCACCTGGATCCGGAAGATTCCGACAGTGCGGGGGAGCCCGGCGCCGGCCGTTTTGGCGGCACGGATGAGCAGTACCACACGGAACAATCCACGATCCCGGACGAATCAGGTTCGGAAACGGCGTCGGACATTCCCGACGGAAGCGGCAATGACCTTCCCCCGGAGGAGTCCCCCAAGGACGACGACGGCGAAAGCTTCGACGCCGGCTGAGCAACCGCGCTGACGCGCCCAAGACCGGCGCGCCTGCGGTTATGCAGCCAGCCGGCTGGCGCGCCACCGGCAGTCCAACCCACCGACACCATGAAACATTGAAGGAGCACCACCTATGGCTACCGTCAATAAGTCAGTCGACGTAGATGTCCCCGTATCCGTGGCCTACAACCAGTGGACACAGTTCGAGACGTTCCCGGAGTTCATGAACGGCGTAGAGGCAGTCCAGCAGATTGATGACACCGCCCTGCATTTCTCCACCAACGTGGGCGGCGTCAAGCGCGAGTACAACGCGCAGATCATCGAGCAGGTGCCGGATTCCCTGGTGAGCTGGGCCAGCGTGGACGGCCCGCGCAATGCGGGAACAGTGAGCTTTGAGCCACTGGATGCCGGCCGGACGAGGGTCAACGTGGAGATCGAATGGGAACCCGATTCCCTCACGGAGAAGGCCGGGTCGGCGGTAGGCGCCGACAGCCTGCGCGTTGGTGCCGACCTGGACAAGTTCAAGAAGTTTATAGAAGCCCAGGGACATGAAACAGGTGCCTGGCGTGGCACTGTCAGCGGTGGCGATGTTGATGAAGCAGGAGGACCATTGGTTTAACCGCTTCTCCGGGAGGGCCGGCCAGCGAACGGGCCGGCCCTCGCCGGCGCCCTACGGAAATGCGCAGTGAGGAGATTACGCCCATGGCAGCTTCCAGCACGGTTGAGGCAGAAAGAAAGTTCGACGCCGACACCTCCACTCCGCTTCCCGACCTCACGGGGGTGAAGGGCGTCGCCCGCGTCGGCTCACCTGCCACCCACACCCTCGAGGCCGTCTATTTCGATACGCGGGACCTGGCTCTGGCAGCCCACGGCATCACGCTTCGGCGGCGTACCGGAGGACCCGACGCCGGATGGCACCTCAAGCTTCCCCACAGCCCAGGGCGTCGAACAGAAATCCAGGCACCGCTGGGCCAAGTGGACACCGTACCCGTGGAACTCCTCGACCGGGTGCTGGCCTTTTCGCGTGGACATGCACTCAAGCCGGTGGCAACGCTGGACACGCAGCGCACAACGTACGCACTGTACAGCGACGATGACCAGCGGTTGGCCGAGTTCGTGGACGACCACGTTGCGGCGCGCCCCGCCCACGACAGCCCTGCTCCACAGGAGTGGCGGGAGTGGGAAGTGGAGCTGAACGGGGCGGTCGGGGACCACGACGATGCCCTGCTGGACGCCGTAGCTACCCGCCTCGTCCAAACCGGCGCACGCCCCAGTGAACGGACCTCAAAGCTTGCCACGGCCTTGGGCGATACGTTGCCTCCTGCCAAGGGCAGCGGCCGGGAAGTGCCCCGGCCCAAGGGCCCGGCTGTGGTTCCGGTGCTTAACTATCTGGACGGGTTGCTGGCAAAGGTCCTTCTTGAAGATGCCCACGTCCGGATGAACCGGGACGACGCAGTCCACCAGATGCGGACCCTGACCAGGCGTCTGCGTTCTGTGCTGCGCAGCTACCGCAAGTTTTTCAAGGCAGCCCCAGTGGCCGAACTCGAATCCGAGCTGAAATCGCTGGCCAAGACCCTGGGCCGCTACCGTGACGTTGAGGTGCTGCATGCCCGGCTCCGGAAGGACCTGGACGACCTGCCGGTGAAGCTTGTACTGGGACCCCTGCAGGCCGAACTTGATGAACGGATGAAAGTCCGCGCCGACACCGCCCTGGCTGCCATCCGTACACGGCTCAACAGCCCTAGGTACTTCCGTCTCCTGGACAAGCTTGAAGCGTTCCTTGACGCTCCACCGGTAGCTCCGGGAGGAACCGGACCGGCGCGGAAAACCACCGCCAAGTACGTCAACAAAGCCGCCAAGCGCGTAGCCAAACGCCATGACGCAGCGGTGGGTGCCGCCGTCGGGCCTTCCCGCGACCTGGCGTTCCACGAGGTTCGGAAGGCTGCCAAAAAACTGCGTTTCGCTGCCTCTGCCGTGGAAAGCGTGCACGGAAAGCCGGCACGGAAGATGGCTGACGCAGCACACGGGATCCAGACGGTCCTCGGTGAACACCAGGACAGCGCCGTGGCACGCGCGGAGCTGCTGAAACTCGGCTCGGCGCCGGTCGTGGGAAATGCCGCCTTCACCTACGGTGTCCTCCACGCTGCCGAACGCCAAGCAGCCGATGCTGCGCAGCAGGAGTACCTGCGCGGCAAGAAGAAAGCACGGAAACTGCGCCTCAAGAAGTAAGGAATTTGCCCTCCGGAACCTGGCCGGAGGGCAATTTCTCCCCGGGACTATTTCTTCAGGAAGGCCAGAAGCGCCTGGTTGATCTCGGCTCCGTGCGTCCACAGCAGGCCATGCGGGGCGCCTTCGATCTCCTGATACTCGGCGCTGGGCAAAGCTTCCTTGAAACGGCGTCCGGTGACGTCGATCGGCAGGATGTTGTCTGCCGTGCCGTGGACAATCAGGGCCGGAACGTCGATCTTGGGGATATCGGCCCGGAAGTCCGTGAGCCACGTGGGCTGGGCAGCGACGGACGCGAAGGCTCCCGAGCTTGCCGCGAGGTTCCAGCTGGCATCCAAGGACTCCTGGCTGAGCCGCTCGGTCCCCAGGAACGTATCCGTGTTGTAGAAGTTCTTGAAGAAGTCGGTAAAGAACGCGTACCGGTCCGCCTTCACGGCATCGGCCAGACCGTCAAAGACATCCTGCGGAACGCCGTCCGGGTTGTCGTCGGTCTTCAGGAGGAACGGCTCCAGCGAACCAAGGAACACGGCTTTGGCTACGCGGGCTGAACCGTAGGTGCTGATGTAGCGGGCAACCTCCCCGGTACCCATGGAGAAGCCCACCAGGACTGCGTTGTTCAGGTCCAGGGTTTCCAGGACGGTCTTGAGGTCGGCCGCGAACGTGTCGTAGTCATAGCCAACGGTGGGTTTGCCCGACTTTCCGAAACCCCGGCGGTCATAGGTGATGACCCGGTACCCGGCGTCCAGCAGGGCAGCAGTCTGCTTTTCCCATGACGAGCCGTCCAGCGGATAGCCGTGGATCAGCACCACTGCCTGTCCCGACCCGTGATCCTCGTAATAGAGCTCAATCTCAGTGCTGTTTTCGTTTCCGACGGTGATGTAAGCCAAGACTTCGGTCCCTTCATAGCGGTTCTGGGGTGGAACGTTTCCAGCCTACGTGGCCCGCCAACCCGCTGTGCAGGATCCCGGCAGGGTGGTGTTCCCACCAACAGCATCGGCGCACACTGGTTGCCGCCGGCGCCCCGGTGGATTCTTGGATCACCGCCGATGACGATCCTAGGAAGACCCATGCCACTCGCCCTGCGCCCCACCAGCAGCTACGCTTCCATCGACGAGCTCCTGGGTGACGGAAGCCGCCGTTTCTTCAGCCATGGCTACAAGTCCACCAATCCCCGGCTCAGTTCCCTCCGGGTAGTCCACACCCTGGCAGAATCCACCTTGACGGCCCGCGCCGCACTGGGCCTGGACGGCGTCTGGTCCGTCAAAGGAAACTCGGAACAGGTTCCGCATCTTGGCACCACGGACGTCCTGGTCCTGGCGTGCAGAATGGCCGAGGCCCTGCTGGCCAGCCGCTATTCCCCGGACCTGTTGCCCTCGGCCCGGCTGGCCTCCGTGACCATCTCCGGAGGCAGCGAACCGGTGGAAGGCCTCTTGGGCGACCTTGAATGCCGGGCAACCCTTGAGGACGGGGCGGCAGGCTCGGTGATCCGGTGCTCCGTGGCGTCCATGGGTGCGGTGCTGGAAATCGACCACCAGCCGGCCGGGCTGGGGCTTGCCTCAGTCCAGTCTCCGACAGAAGAGGCCTTGGTGGGTGAGGCCGGTTCGCGTCTCTACGGGCAACTGTGGGCCCAACGGCAGGTCTCCTTGCTGGACGTGGTCCTGGACGGTGACGGTAACGCCCGGGCCGGGCTGTCCTTCCGCGAACAACCTTTCCTCGGCCGGAACCTGGGTGACCGCCGCGGGTTGGAAGCTGCGTACCCCCAGGCGCTGTCCGCCGTCGAGTACTTTGTAGGGTCGCTGCAACTGGGGCAAGTCCTCCTGTACCGGCTGGACTCCATGGACCGGGCCAACAGCAACACTCTGTGGATGCGCCGGACGCGCATCACCCTCAACGTTCCCTGCCCGAAGATCGGGGGCGGGCAGGGTACTGACCTGACGGTCCGGCTGAAGAAGAGCCGCCTTATCGAAAAAGACGGCGGAGTGTGGCGTTGCGCTGACGTCGTGGGAACGTTCGACGGCGGCGAGGTCGTCTGCAGCGTCGCCCACCGTCTTCCCGTGGCGGCCGGCGTCCCTGCGACCGCTGGGGTAGTGAAATGAGTACTGCTGTTGTCCGGGGCCTTGGTGGTGCCCTGCCGGGAAAGGTGGTCACCAACCACCATCTCTCGGCCGTCATGGACACCACCGACGAGTGGATCCGGCGCCGGACGGGAATCGTTGAGCGCCGCCACGCCGATGAAACAGAGAGCACCAGCGTGCTGGCAACCCTGGCGGGAGAACGCGCCCTGGCAAGTGCCGGCGTCGACTCTGCGGGGCTGGTGATTGTGGCGACCTCGACGCCGGACAAAGTCTGCCCGGCCACGGCACCAAAGGTTGCGGCGAACCTCGGGCTGAACGGGGTCGCAGCCTTCGACATTTCGGCCGTGTGTTCGGGATTCGTGTACGCCCTGGCTACTGCCGCATGGGCCATTGAGTCGGGGTCAACCTCTTCTGCGCTGGTGATCGGAGCCGACACGTTCACGCGGCTGCTCGATCCAACGGACCGGACTACGTCCGTGATCTTCGGTGACGGGGCAGGAGCGGCGTACCTTGCCGCGGGCACTCCGGACCAGCCCGGAGCCATCCACGCCTCCACCCTGCATGCGGACGGCGACGGGGAATCCCTGATCCAGGTTCCGCGGGGCGCCGGTTCATTCTTTGAAATGCAGGGAAAGGAAGTGTTCACCCAGGCGGTCACCGCCATGTCCGGATCCCTGCAGACCGTGCTGGACTCTGCAGGCTGGACTGCGGCGGAGGTCGATTCGTTGATAGCCCACCAGGCCAATCTCCGGATCCTGAACGCCGTGGCCTCCGTGGCCGGGATCCCGGCCGCCAAAGCGGAGGTGCATTTGGACAGGGTGGGCAATACGTCCGCTGCCTCCATTCCGCTGGCCATGACCGACGCCGCCACCAAAGGACACCGGACACCCGGAGACAGGGTGCTGCTCACTGCCTTCGGCGGAGGCACCACCTGGGGAGCCATAGCCATGACCTGGCCATCAATCTCGGTGGTCGACCCGCACTAGGGACGGCTGCCAACTCCTGCCGGCGGGGCCGCGCAGGACCACCGTGGCGCCGGTTGCTCCCGGCCCACTGAAAAGGGGGAAGAACAATGGAAATCACCGCTCTGGACGTCATCGAGGCCATCCGGTCCACCATGGACGAACTCAGCCATATGGGGCCGGACGACGCCTTCGCGGACCTCGACATCGACTCACTCTCACTGGTTGAAGCGGCCGTGATCATCAGCAACAAATTCGGCGTGCGCGTTGATGAATTCGAACTCACGGAAGCAGGAACTGCCCGTGAGGCCGCCAACCTGGTCACCGACAAGCTGGCCTTGCAACCCGCACTCTGACCACATCTGCCACCGCCCACAAGCACACAACACAGCGAGGACACCCATGACCATTCCCGCAATCGCAGTTCTCTACTATTCAGGCTCCGGCCACACCAAAGTCCTGGCGGATGCCGTCACGGCAGCTGCCGCAGCCACCGGTGCCACCACGGCGCTGTTGCGCGTTGATGAACTTGACCAGGAAGCCTGGGATTTCCTTGACGAGGCTGATGCCATCATCTTTGGTGCCCCCACCTACATGGGCACCGCACCGGCAGCGTTCCACGCATTCGCCGAAAAGACCGCCGGTCGATGGGCCGTCCAGAAATGGCATGACAAGCTCGGGGCGGGCTTCACCAACGCAGCGTGCAAAGCCGGAGACAAGAACTCCACGCTGGACTACTTCGCTACATTCGGTGCCCAGCACGGCATGAACTGGATCAACCTGGGCCTCCTGCCCGGTTGGAAGAGCACCAAGGGTACGGAAAACGACCTCAACCGCTTTGGCTACTTCAACGGGGCCGCCGCACAGACGTTCTCCGACGTCGGTGTTGACGGCGTGCATCCGGCGGACATCGCAACGGCTGAGCATCTGGGCCGCCGGGTGGCGGAGATCGCCGCTGTCTTCGCGGCCGGTAAGACCGCGCTGGAACGGGAACTGGTCAGCGCGGGAGCCTGAACCGCTACGGAAAGCCCGGTGACATCCGGTGTCGCCGGGCTTTCTGCTGTCCCCCCTGGTCCTGGTAGGGCTCTGCCAGGGTCGTTTCCACCAGCCTCATCACTGCGGGGTTGCCCACGTGAAAAAGGTGGCCACGCCCGGCTTCCACCACCGGCGGAGCCGCCGTACACCAATCAGCCCAGCGCGCCGATTCCGACGCCGGCACCACGGGATCGTCCCGGCCCACCAGGACCGTAGCAGGCACTTCCAGTTGGCGCGCCGGTGGCCTGCCTTGGTAGCTGCCAAGAAGTGCCAGATCCTCCTGGAGAACCTCCAGGGCACGCTCCGACAACGTGCCGGAAACACCCGGCTCTGCCACAACGGCATCCGCCCATACGGCGGCGGGAACCTTTCCGGTGGCGGCAGCACCGGCGTCGGGCGTCACCGGCAGGAAGCCCGACGGCGGCCGCGCGGCTGCGAGGAAAACGTGCGCCACGGTGCCGGACTCCTGGAGGCGGAGCGCCACCTCGAAGGCGAGCACGGCACCCATGCTGTGCCCATACAGCGCAATGCGCGGAGACCGGGATTCCTGAACCCGGCTTGCGATGGAGTCAGCCGCCGCTCCGAACGATGCGAAGTTCCGGCCACGGTAGCCGGCCTTGGTAACGGTGACTCCTTGGAAGCGCCACCCAGCGAAGCTTGCAGTGGTTCCGCCCGCGTGGTGCAGGCAAAACAGGTGCATGCCGCTAGCTGAAGGCCAGCCGGTGCCGGTCGTGCTCGAGCCGGGAAGCGGCGACGTCGTCCATGTGTTCCTCGGCCCATTCCTTCATGTCGAAGATGATCCGCAGGAGCGACCGACCCCGCGGAGTCAACTCATAGTCAGTACGAACGGGCACGGACACGGTGACATGGCGCAGCACCAGGCCGTCACGCTCAAGTGACCGGAGTGTGGACGTCAGCATCTTCTGGCTGGCACCCGGAATTTTCTTGCGAAGGTCGCTGTGCCGTTGCTGGCCGCCTTCCAGGGCGAGCATGACAAGGGTTACCCATTTGCTGCTGATCGCTTCAAGGAGTTGGCGCGCGGGGCAAAGGTCCAGGGAAGCGTTGTAGTGCTTCCGGGCCTTCTGGCGCTTCTGTTCAGCCGTGAGAGTCATTTCCCCAATACTTTCCTCATCAAGTGGACTGCTGGGCACAGCTTACTTGGGGCGTGTGACAGTCTGGGAAACAACGACTCAAACCTTAACCGGCGGCACCTCTGCAGCACGCATGAGCCGCCCACCGACCAGCATCGACTCGCCGGCCAGGGCCATGAACGGAAGGTCCGAGCTGTGGTCCCCGTAGGCGTAGCTTGCGTCCAGGTCCACACCGGACACAGCTGCGTGCCTCCGGACAGCGCCCGCCTTGGCTTCACCAACCAGTGCTTCGCGGATACCGCCGGTGTACCGGCCGTCGGTGACCACCGGTTCCGTGCACAGCAGGTCCAAGGTGGGCCACCGCCGTCGTACATGCTCCAAGGCCGGCGCGAACGATGCCGTGACGGCCACCAACTGCCGCCCCGCAGCGGCGTGGGCATCCAGGAGTGAGGCCACTGGCTCAAGAAAAGCCCAGTCGTCCGGCGAGCCGGCCTGGGTGTCGGCCCACAGCCCGCCGAGGTGCTGGATCCCGTCCACGGCACGGCCGCTCCACCAACGGAAGTACCGGGCATTCGTTACTGAACGCGGCACACCGTTCGCGGCTGATGACCTAAGTCCGGCCAGGAAATCCTCCGCTTCGGCGCTGCGGCCCTGGCGCGCTGCATCGAAACGGAGGAACTCGAAGATCGTGTTGTAGGCGGTGACGGTGCCGTCGATGTCCGTGTAGACCGCTTGAGCGGCGTTGGCCTGCCCGCAGGACCGGGAGGTTCGGGATTCTTCCACAGGAAGAATCCTAGGGCGCGGTCCGGTGATGGGAAGCCCTTCCAGGGAGGGCACTTCGAAGTGCCCTAGGCACAAAAAAGTGCGTTCTTACGCAGGTCCGCAGCACCGGGTGAGGATCGTTGACGGGGCACAAAGCGTCCCCGCAGCAAAGCCTCGAAAGGAAGCACATGCCTACCATCCTCCACGTCAATGCCTCCCCGCGTTACGCCAACAGCGACTCCCTGCGGCTGGCCCGGCACTTCATCGATTCCGTCCAGGCTGCCGGTCCGGAGAGCTTTGAGCTGGAGACGCTGAACCTGTTCGATGACGGTGCGCTCCCCGTTTTCGGCCGGATCGCCGCTGCGGCGAAGATGGCTGTCTTCACCGGCCAGGACCAGACCCCTGAGCAGGTGGCAGCGTGGGAAGCCGCCCGGGCTGTGTTTGACCAGTTCGCCGCCGCAGACGCGTATGTTTTCAACATTCCCATGTGGAACTCCGGCGTGCCCTATGTCCTCAAGCAGTGGATCGACATCATCACCCAGCCCGGCTGGAGCTTCGGCTTCGATCCGGAGCAGGGCTACCGCGGCCTGATGGAAGGCAAGCAGGCCCTCGCCATCCACACCAGCGGCGTCTACGCTCCCGGTGTCCCTGCCGCCTTCGGTTCCGATTTCAGCAGCACCTTCTTTGCTGACTGGCTGAACTTCGTAGGCATCGAGGACGCAACCCACGTGCGCTTCGCTCCGACGGTCCTCAACGCGGATGTCGAAGGCACCCGCCAGGTTGCAGAAGCGGACCTGAGCGACGCCGCCATCGAGTTTGCCGGCAAGCTCAGCGCCGTGGGTGCCCTCCAGCTCGTCAACGACTAGGAGGCCTGCGTGCGTATCGGCATTTCGGGTACCTATTCCTCGGGCAAGACCTTCACGTCCATGGCGCTGTCCCACTACACCGGGCTTCCCCGGACGCGGGCCAGGACCATGCGGGAGATCCTGCCCGAGGCGGCACCGGGCAAGACCCTGGAGGAGTGCACGGCTGCGGAACTCATCCAGATGATCGTCACCCGTCACGTGGAGCGCGCTGTCTACGAAGACCGGCTCTCGGACGGCTTCATCTCCGACGGTTCGTCCCTCCAGGAATGGATTTACGGTTCGGTGCGTGTCTCCCTGGGGCTGAACCCCAGCGCGTCCGCACACTTGAAGGCCGGCGAAACGGTGGAGAAGACGCCGGAACTGGCATTCTTCGAGGAGGTCATGACCAGCCTCGGCAACAGCTTCAAGCGGCACGTCAAGGGCTCCTTCGATGTCTTTGTCCACCTCAAGAACGAACTCCCGCTCTCGGCCGACGGTCACCGTCCGGTAAACGACCAATTCCGGAACATGTCGGACGCCATCCTGCAGGAGACCATGGACGAGCTCGGTATTCCGTTCCACGTCGTGTCAGGTTCGGTTGAGGAACGGCTGGTGCAGATCGCCTCTTTGTTCAACCTCGAACCGCGCATGAGTCCCTCGGATGCCACCCGCCTGGCATCCGAGGAGTATGCGCAGCTGGATGTCCGCTCTGAAAAAGAGCGGGTCCTGCAGTAACCAGGAACCGTCCGACTCTCCGTCCGGCCGTCCACCAAAGGGTGGACGGCCGGACGCTGGCCATTAACTGGAGACCCCATGCCTGCCGATAGACCCCCCATCACGGAAAAGCTCACGCCCGGCGGCCGGAGCCTGCCGCCGGACAAACCTCTGGCGCACCGGACCCGTTCCAACCACGCCCGCTTGGGCGAGTTCTTCCGCGCCAGGCGCGAACAGACACGTCCGGAGGACGTTGGGCTGCCCGTTAGCCCTCGACGCCGGACTCCCGGACTGAGGCGCGAAGAGGTCGCCGTCCTGGCCAATGTGGGGGTCTCCTGGTACACGTGGCTTGAACAGGGCCGGGCCATCGGTGCTTCGGAGGAGATCCTGGACGCGATTTCCACCGCCCTGCAACTGAGCCCCGAGGACCGCGCATACGTCATGCTTCTTGCATCGGGGCGGCGCCCGGTGTCCGATGCGGGGACTGGCAACCCGCGGAGCGTTGGTTGGCGGGACACTGGAGCCGGAGGCTTGGAAGGCTCCCAGCTTGCCCTGCTTCAGCAGCTGGTGGATGCCATGGAAAACCCGAGCTACATCGCCGATCCGTTCTGGGCCGTTGTGGTCATGAATACAGCCGCCGCGGACACGTTCGATACGCGCGTGGGCGAAAGCTGCCTCCAGCGGTTCTTCACTGATCCGGAGCTCGCCAAACCGCACGTGCACAAGGAGATGATGGCCCGTTCCATGGTGGCGCAGTTCCGGGCGCAGTCGGCCAAGTTCCCGGACGACCCACGCTTTGATGCCATGGCCCGCGCACTGTGCAGCGTTTCGGATGCTTTCCGCGAGCTGTGGGAGCGCCAGGTGGTGGGCGATTCCTACCATGTTGACGTGGTGTACGACCACCCGCTGCTTGGCCGGCTGAGTTTCGCGCCGATGGTGCTGGGAGTACCGCAGTTCCCGGCGTTGCGGCTGTTTACCTACCTGCCAAAGAGCGGCACGGGGACGCAGCCGGCCCTGGTGTCCCTGGAGCGGAAAGCCGTCGTCTGATCTGCCGCTGGTTGCCCGCAGCAACCAGACGTAAACTGGCCTTCGGTTTATTGCTGGAAGCTCGGAGATCCCATGCTCTGGAAGGTTCTTGTTCGTTTCCTGCGGCCACATCAGCGGCTGCTGATCGCCGTCGTCGTTTTCCAACTGGCCCAATCCGTCGCCTCCCTGTACCTTCCGACGCTCAACGCGGACATCATCGATCATGGCGTGGCCGTTGGTGATACCGGCTACATCCTGCGCATGGGCGGGCTCATGCTGCTGATAACACTCCTGCAGATCGCCTGCGCCGTCATTGCGGTGTACTTCGGCGCGAAAGCCGCCATGGGCATGGGCCGGGATCTCAGGGAAGCGATCTTCAGCCGCGTGGGGGAGTTCTCCGAACAGGAAGTCACCCGGTTCGGCGCAGCCTCGCTGATCACCCGTTCCACCAATGATGTCCAGCAGGTGCAGCAGCTGGTCCTGATGTCGTGCACCCTCATGGTCACGGCACCCATGCTGAGTATCGGCGGCGTGGTGATGGCGGTCAGGCAGGACGCCCAGCTCTCCTGGTTGATCGCGGTCAGCGTGCCCGTGCTGCTGGTCTGCGTCGGTGTGATCGTGACGCGCATGGTGCCGCTGTTCCGCAAGATGCAGGTGCGGATCGACGCCGTTAACCGCGTCCTCCGCGAGCAATTGACCGGCATCCGCGTGGTGCGGGCGTTCGTGCGGGAGGATATGGAATCGGCCCGGTTCGGCAAGGCCAACGACGACGTCACTGATGTTGCGCTGCGGGCCGGGCGTTTGATGGCGCTCATGTTCCCCGTGGTCATGCTGGTGATGAACGTTTCCAGCGTGGCGGTCATCTGGTTCGGGGCATTCCGGATCGGGGACGGGTCCATGCAGGTAGGGACACTGATCGCGTTCCTGAGCTACCTCATGCAGATCCTCATGTCCGTCATGATGGCCACGTTCATGGCCGTCATGATTCCCCGGGCGTCGGTCTCCGCCGACCGGATCGGCGAGGTACTGCAGACCGACTCAAGTGTCCTGCCGCCGTCGAACCCTGTTTCCCACACCGGCCGCCGCCGCGGCCAGCTTGAAATGCACGACGTCGGATTCGCCTACCCGGGTGCCGAGCAGCCGGTCCTCAGCGGTGTGTCATTCACTGCCTTGGCGGGGCAGACCACGGCGATCATCGGCAGCACCGGGGCGGGGAAGACCACGTTGGTGAACCTGATGCCGAGGCTCTTCGACGCGACGTCCGGATCCGTGCGGCTTGACGGTGCGGATGTCCGTGAGCTTCACCCTGACCAGCTATGGGGCCACATCGGCCTGGTACCCCAGAAGCCGTACCTTTTCTCCGGCACGGTCCGCAGCAACCTGCTCTACGGAAAGCCCGACGCCACGGACGACGAACTCTGGCAGGCCCTCGAGGTAGCCCAGGCACGGGACTTTGTTGAGCAGATGGAAGGCGGTCTCGACGCCGCCGTCTCGCAGGGCGGGACCAACGTCTCCGGCGGGCAAAGGCAAAGGCTTGCCATTGCCCGGGCCCTGGTCAAGAAGCCCGAGCTTTACATCTTCGACGACTCCTTCTCCGCCCTGGACACGGCCACCGACGCCCGCCTGCGCCACGCACTCAAGCAGCACACCAGCGGCGCCACGCTCGTGATCATCGCCCAGCGCGTCTCCAGCATCGCTGACGCGGACCGGATCCTGGTGCTCGACGGCGGCAGGATCGTTGGGCAGGGAACTCACCAGGAGTTGCTGGAAACGTCGGAAACCTACCGGGAAATTGTGTCCTCCCAGCTCGCAGCGGAGGAGGCAGCATGAGCACCATGACCCGGGGTCCGCAACGCCCGCCCATGGGACCCGGCAGGGGTGGCCCGTTCGCCGGCATGAACATCCCCGCGGAGAAGGCGTCCAACTTTGGCGCGTCCGCCCGGCGGTTGTTGGGCACCCTGCGGCCCGAGCGGCTCTGGCTGGTCCTGATCCTGGTGTTTGCCGTGGTCAGCGTAGCCATGAGCGTCATCGGCCCACGGTTGTTGGGCGAAGGTACCAACCTGATCTTTGCCGGCGTCGTATCCAAAGAACTTCCCGCCGGCGTTTCCAAAGCCGATGTGATCGCCGGGCTTCGCGCCTCCGGCGAAGGGGCCAAGGCCGACATGTTGAGCGCCATGACCCTGACACCCGGAACCGGAATAGATTTCGGCGCCCTGTCATCAGTGCTGCTCTGGGCGCTGGCGCTGTATGTCCTGGCCGCGGCGTTCGGCTGGATGCAGGCATATGTGCTCAACGGCGTCGTGCAGAGGACCGTCTACCGGTTGCGGCAGCGGGTCGAAGCCAAAATCCACCGGCTGCCCCTGCGGTACTTCGACTCCATCCAGCGTGGTGAGCTGCTGAGCAGGGTGACCAACGACGTCGACAACATCTCCCAAAGCCTCCAACAGTCCATCAGCCAGGTAGTCTCCTCCCTCCTGACGGTGCTGGGCGTGCTGGTGATGATGTTCATCCTCTCGCCGCTGCTGGCATTGATCGCCTTGGTGACCATCCCCCTGACCCTGGGCATCACGGTGCTGATCGCCAAACGGTCCCAGAAACTCTTCGTGGCCCAGTGGAAAAACACCGGTGAGCTCAATGGCCAGATCGAAGAAACCTACACCGGACATGCCCTGGTGAAGGTGTTCGGGCGGCAGAACGAGGTGCAGGAGAAGTTCCGGGCCAAGAACGCCGAGCTGTACCAGGCCAGCTTCGGCGCCCAGTTCGTCAGCGGCCTCATCATGCCGGCCATGACGTTCATTGGGAACCTCGTCTATGTGGGCATCGCCGTGGTGGGTGGGCTGCAAGTGGCTGCCGGGGCCATGCAGCTGGGCGACGTGCAGGCCTTCATCCAGTACTCCCGACAATTCACCATGCCCTTGGCCCAGCTGGGGTCCATGGCCAACATGCTGCAATCCGGAGTTGCCTCCGCGGAGAGGGTCTTTGCCCTCTTGGACGAAGAAGAAGAATCACCGGAACCTGTTGATTCTTCCCCGGGCACGGGCCGGGGCCGACTGGTCTTTGAGAACGTCTCCTTCAGCTACTCCCCGGACAAGCCGCTGATCCAGAACCTGGACCTGGTGGCCGAGCCCGGCCAGAGCATCGCCATCGTGGGGCCCACCGGGGCGGGCAAAACCACCCTGGTAAACCTCATGATGCGGTTCTACGAACTCGACGGCGGCCGGATCACCCTGGACGGCGTGGACATCGCCACCATGTCCAGGCAGGAATTGCGCTCGCGGATGGGCATGGTCCTGCAGGACACCTGGCTCTTCGGTGGAACCATCCGGGACAACATCGCCTACGGACGGCCTGATGCTCCGGAGTCTTCGATTGTGGAGGCTGCCCAGGCCACCTATGTTGACCGCTTTGTCCGCTCGCTCCCGGAGGGCTACGACACCGTCCTGGACGATGAGGGCAGCAACGTTTCGGCAGGGGAGAAGCAGCTGCTCACCATAGCCCGGGCCTTCCTGTCCCGTCCGTCGGTGCTGATCCTGGACGAGGCCACCAGTTCCGTGGATACCCGTACCGAGGTGTTGGTTCAGAAGGCCATGAATGCCCTGCGCTCGGACCGGACCAGCTTTGTGATCGCCCACCGGCTCTCCACCATCCGGGATGCCGACCTCATCCTGGTGATGGAGGCTGGGCAGATCGTGGAGCAGGGGACGCATGCGGAACTGCTGGCCACCGGCGGAGCGTACTCCCGGCTGTACGAGGCCCAGTTCGCGGCGCCGGCGGCGGAAGTGTGAGGTTTCGCGGTCGGTGGCCCCTCGGAGAATGACCGCAGTTTCTTGATCGTCCGGGGCTATGAGTGGATGTCACAAGCAGGTGATTATCTGATGTTTATCAGATAAAATTTTCCTATGACCACAACAGCAACCTTCACGCAGCTTCTGCGCGAGCCAAAGGAAGTTCTGTCCCACATCGACGAAGGGGACATCGTCGTCACGCGGCGCGGCAAAGAAGACTTGATAGTCTCCAAGGCAAGTGATCACCGCAACGACCGCCACGGTCTGCAGTTGGCTTCCGCCCTGATTGCCGCTTCCCTCGGGGAAGGCGACTTTGTCCAACGACTCCATGTGCCTTTTCCATGGCTCACCTTCCTGACCCGGGCTGAGCAGGACGAGTTCGCTGGCGAGGTCGTGGAGGTAGCCCGTGGATGCGCTGCTGTTGGATTTTTCGGGCGGCTCGGCGTAGTGATTTCCTCGTGGGAGGCCACGGCCGCGGCCGCAGCAGAAGGGATCCCTGTCGGCAGTGCGGACCTGAACTATCTGGATCAGCCGGTCATTCTCGAGGGGCCGTAGCTTGGCGAAGCGAACGGACGGCGTTCCCAGGCCGTCGAAAAGCACGGACTTTGTCCTGCAATTCATAACCCGTGAGGCGGAGAAGGGTTGGCAAGATGCTAAAGCAACCGCTCGCAATAGCCTCGCCGAGGCTTGGGAGTACCTTACGACGAATCCAGGCCGTGAACAGCCGGGGCTGTGCTACATCCTTCGGGGTGGGTTCCGGAGCCTGACTTACCAAGGTCTGGAACATGACCGTTATCAGTACAAGTTCTCTCACGGTGGCCGCATCTGGTACGCCGTGATCCCGCCGGTCAAGAAGGGCAAAGGTCCAGGCCGCGTGCTCATTGAGCGTGTGGAAACAGGCCATCCGAACGAGACCGAGCCCGGTCGCAACTTCCGCTGATCTTCCAGTCTCAAACGGGGCACGCCTTCCCGACCAACGCTGAGCCGCGTATCGACCGTTTCCAACTGGCTGTGGCTGTTTTGGCACCTGCCTGGCGTCAAAGTACGTCGTTGCGGTAGGCGCCTCGGGATCACGGCAGCCTCGAGGGCCTCAACGCCGTGGCGTCCCCGGCGCGGGAGGGGTCCAAAGGGACGGGGCTGACCAGCACGGCTGGACCGCGGTGGAGCAGGCCACCGGAGACCACCTGGCATCTCACTCCACCCCTTCCACGCATCGCTTTGTGGGCGCCGGGAGCCAGCATCTGGTCCATCCAGGCACAGGGATGCGCTGGGCGTCCGGCCTTTAAGGCCACGGAATCGCCTGCAGACTCCAGGGTGAATTCGTGTCCCAGCAACGGAGCCAGTTCGGCCCCGCGGATCACCACGTTCCGGCGCGTCAAGAGCGGATCGAAAGGGCCGGCACCGAGGTCTGCGGCGATCGATTCAAGGGCTTCGACGGCGAACAACGTCACCGCTGCGTCCATGTGGGCGGCCTTGCCGAAGAACCGGTCACCCACGATCCCCTTGCCCGCAACAAGCTCGGCAGCGGGGGCATCGGTTGTCGGAACGTCGGCAGCTCCTTCCCGCGCCCGGCCAAAGTAGGCGTGGGCGGGCGACACCAGCAGGTGCAGCACCTCGACGTCGTACCTGTACTCAGTGACCATCCCTCAACGCTAGCTGTCCGGCCGCCGGCGCGCACAGGTCCCCGTCTGCGGCAAGCCGACGACGGCGGCCTCTCGCGCAGTGGTTGGCCTGCCTGGGCGCCGCGAAACTAAGCGGCGAGCTGGCCGGAGATTTTCTCGACGAGCACGTCAGGCGCAAGGTTGAAGTCGGCAAGTACGTGCTTTTCGTCGTCAGCCAGGGGTTCCAGTGTGCTTAGTTGCGAGTCGAGGAGGCTGGATGGCATGAACTCGTGATCGCGGGCGTTCATCCGGGCCAGGAGGGTTTCACGGTCGCCGTGCAGGTGGACGAACACGACGTTGGGAACGTGGGTGCGAAGCAGTTCGCGGTAGCTGCGCTTCAGCGCGGAGCAGGCGATGATCGACGGGGCGCCCTGATCCATTGATGCACGCAGCGTGCGCCCGATCTCTTCCAGCCAGGGTTTGCGGTCGGAGTCGTCCAGGGGGATGCCCGCGCCCATCTTTGCCTTGTTTGCCGCAGGATGGAGGTCATCGCCGTCCTGGAACGGCATGCCCAGCTGCGCGCCCAACAGCGAGCCGATGGTTGATTTGCCGCATCCGGAGACGCCCATGACTACAAGGGGTGGCAGGGGAGTGGTGCTCATATGGATATTCCTTTGGTTCGCGCCATCGCGGACGGGCATGGCAAAAATCATACTTGAGAAAAGGTTCGCAGTATTTCGAGTGGAGGTCAAGGGGGGTGGCCGCGCCTCAAGCTATGAGAAAACTTAAGCAAATGAGAAAAGTTTCTTGATTTTGTGTGATGCCGGACATACGCTTAAACCATCAGATTTCCCGGAGTTTCCAGCAAACTCCCCAGACCCCGGAGGCACGTGATGCGACGCATCGTTGGAGAACAATCGCAAGGTCATTCACACCGGTGCCGGTACGTGGCCGGGACCGGAACCCATTGCCCGGTCAGCGGCTTGTGGGCTCCGGTTGGTGAAACGGGGCCGGGTCTGCAGGTGTTGGAGGGCAGCATCATGCCCACGCACCGCAACACGGCCATCGTGTGGCATCTGCTCCACGGCCTCACGCCCCGTGACCTACGTAGCTGAAGCCAGGCCGCGCCGACGGACCACTGCCCATAAGCCCCGGCTCACTTCGCTGGAGCTGAGGCTCACAGAGTCCCGGGTCTCGCGCGCCCGCATCGACAGCCATGTGCGGATGCTCCTGAGCCGCCGAAATGAGGCTATTGCGGCCGCGCTGGCGGACAAAGTGTCCCCCGCCGCGGTTTCGGCCGTTGTGGGAATCCGGGCAACCGATGTCAAAAGGCTCGGCGGCGCCTACCAGGATCTCCATTTCTCAGGGGCTCAGCAGGATTGGCACCTCGCGGGCCTTTCCGCCATCGTGAGGCAACTCAATGCCGCCTTGGAAGACAAGGACAAGTGCGTGCAGCAACTCCGCCGCGATGTCCTGGCCGGGCTCCAAAAGGGCAGCCTGGACATCTTCCGGGTCGCCGCTTTGACGTCCCTGCCGGCAGAGCGGATCCGCGAACTTATCAGGCCGGAAACACTGTAGGCAGGGAAAGCCGGACCCGCGGGTCCGGCTTTCCCTGTTACGGAATATCTACGCCTGCTCCCGGTCGGCGCTCCAACCGGACAGTGCACCCTTGAGGGCTGCGATCAGCCGGGCCGTTGCCTGGTCCTTGGTCAGCCCCACAGTGTTGATGAGGTCCAGGATTTCGCGGGGGTCGAACAGGATGTTCCACAGGAACATGGCCTCATCGCCGATCGGCGGGAGGCCCAATTCCTCGCACGCCTCGCGCAGTGGCCGCTCCAGTGCATCCGCTTGCACGGTCAGGTAGAAGGCGCCGGAGCGCAGACGGGCCAGGTAGCCTTCGCCGGAACGCGTGTAGAGCATGGCGCCGCCATGGCGCGTGACCAGGTCCACCCACTTGCGGCTCACTGTGGTCAAAAGTTCGACGCCGGACAGTTCCTGCTGCTTCAGGCTGAAGTCGCGCAGTTTCTCACCAACGCCAAAACGGTACTCGGCCAGGATGTCCTCGACTGAAGGAAAATGCCGGTACGCGGTGGCCGTAGATATCTCGGCGTGCTTGGCGACGTCCGTCATGCTGATAGGGCCGCGGCGGGACGCAAACAGCTGGCCCGCTGCCTTGACCAGTTGTCTGCGGTTGCGCTGTGTGTCACTACGCATTGATGGGCACCCTTTCGTCACCTCAAGCTTAGGTCCTGGAAACGGACCACCCAGTCAGGGCGGCCGTGAAAGTCCTGAGCAGTCGGGCGGAGGCCTGTTCGGCCGTGAGCTGCAGGCTCTGGATAAGATCGTTGATTTCGCGGGGGTCGAAGAAACCGTTCCAGAGGAAGAGGGCCTCGTCCCCTGGGTGCTGGATGCCGAGGTCCAGACAAGCTTCCTTGAGGGGCTCCGCAAGAGCATCGGCCTGGACCGTCAGGTAGTACGCGCCGGCCTTGACCCGGGCAAGGTAACCCTCCGGGGATCGGGTGTGGATCATCGATTCGCCGTGCTGGACCACCAAGTGAACCCACTTGGTGCACACAGCCTCCAGTAACTCCAGGCCGGCCGAAGACTGTGCACGGCTGAATTCCAAGAGCTCGCGGCCCACTTCAAAGCGGTAAGCGGCGAGCGCGTCCTCCACCGATGCGAAGTGCCGGTAGGCAGTGGCAGTGGAGATGCCGGCTTCGGCGGCGATTTGGGACATGGTAGCCGAACGGCCGGCTCCGAAGAGCCGGCCGGCCGCCTCAACCAAAAGCATCCGGTTGCGCTGCATGTCTACGCGCAGCCCTGATGGAGGGTTGAGCAGTGTCACGGGGTCTGCTTCAGTGCCGCGAGGCCCGCAGCGATGCGCTCGACGCCGGCGGAGATCGCTTCAGCGCTCGCGGCGTAGGAAAGCCGTAAGTGGTGTTCGCCGTTGCTCCCGAATTCGCTGCCGGGGCGGACTGCCACGCCGAACTCACGCAAGTGGGCCACCATCCGGGCGGCCGGCAGGTCCACGTCGTACTTGGGGAACAGATAGAAGGCACCTTCAGGGGAGCTCACCGTAAGGCCGGGGATCTTGCTGAGTCCGTCGACCATGAGCTCGCGGCGCTCGGCGTAGGAGGCGTGCATGCGTTTGATGTCCGGCCCGCAGGTCTTCAACGCAGTCAGCGCGGCCAGTTGAACGGCGGTGTTCATGGAGCCGTTGAAGGTGTTGTGCACCCGTGCTGCGGAAGCGATGATGTCCGACGGTCCCCACAGGTAGCCCACACGCCAGCCGGTCATGGCGTAGCTCTTGGAGAACGTCTGGCAGTAGATGGTCCTTCCGGCAAGTGCCGGGATTTCCAAAGCCGAGGTGAACGGCTCCGGGGTATAGACAAGGTCACTGTATGCCTCGTCCGAGAGGACCAGGGTGTCCGTTCCGGCAACCATGTCCGCGAGGGCTTCGAGCTCCTGGCGGGAGTGCACGATGCCCGTGGGGTTGGACGGGTTGCAGAAAACGAACATCTTGGCGCCCTTGAGGGCTGTGGCCAGGGCATCGAGGTCCCAATGCAGGTCCTCGGCCAGTGGAACGGGAACAATCTCGCCCCCGGCCATGCTGACCAGGTCTGCGTACAGGGAGTAGGTGGGGTCGGGGATGACCACCTTGTCGCCCGGGTTGACGATGCCCAGGATAGCGGCGGAAAGACCGGCCGTTCCGCCTTGAGTGATGAGCACGTCGCTGGGGCTGGCCACTTCGCCGAGGAGCTGGCCGATACGGGCAGCCAGCTCCTCGCGAAGCACCAGCTCGCCGAGCAACGGCGAGTAGTGGGTGTGTCCCTCTTCCAGAGCGCGGGCGGCTGCGGCACGTACCTGTTCGGGCGTGTCGAAGTCCGGCTCGCCCATGGCCAGGGACACGAGATCGCCCTTTGACTGCGGCTGCTGGACGCGCAGTGATGTTCGCTGGACCCGCAGCACGGCCTCGGATGGTTGGAAGGAGGCAACGGCGGTGGTTGGTTCAAGTGTCATGGGGTCCTGTTTCGGGATAGGTGGAAAGTTTGGCGGGAGCGGTCTTAGCGCCGGGGGTGGTCTTCTGCGGGGGCGCCGGCCCAGCGGCTGATCTCGATGTCCCCTGAGGTGTCGCGCTGGACGGTCGGCGCGATCACCAGTTCCTGGACCACGGTGCGCTGCGGCAATGTGGCTACCAGGTGGATGGCGCGGGCCACGTCCTCGGGCTGGACCATGGCTTCGCGTTCTTCGGCCTTCGGCGGCCGGGCCCGGTTGTCCAGGATGGGCGTCGCGGTTTCGCCCGGAAGGATGGTGACGGCACGGAGTCCTTCGTTGCGGAACGTGTTGTGGAGGTAGGTCATGAAGTTCCGGACGGCGGCCTTCGCGGCACCGTAGGCGGCGCCGCCCAGGAGGTTCGGGTTGACGGCCGCGAGCGAGGACACCGTGATGATGGTGCCGGTGTTGCGGGCCAGCATCCCGGGGAGGACGGCCTGGGTCAGCAGGTAGACGGCGTTGAGGTTGACATCCAGGACGCTGTTCCATTCCTCCTGGCTGATCCACCGGACATTGAGTACCTTGCTCGCGCTGCCTGCGTTGTTGACCAGGATGTCTACAGGTCCGAGGGTTTCGGAGACCCACGCGACCAGGGAATCGACGTCGTCCTTGGCCGCGATGTCAGCGGCCCGCGGGTGGACGCTGCCGCCGTCGGACGCAATGTCCGAGGCGACCTCCTCCAGGACGGAAAGCCGACGGCCAACCAGTACTACATGTGCGCCTTCAGCTGCGAGCAGTTCCGCAGTTGAGCGGCCCATGCCCGTTCCTGCGCCGGTAATGACGGCTACTTTGCCTTCAAGAAGTCCCATGGTTCCGTTCCTTTGGATCGTGGAAAGTGCTGAGATAGCTGTCACATATGCGAAAAGTTTCTCATTTGCGAAGCTGTTGGGTCAAGTGCCCCGGTCGGCCAATGTTCAGGCTGCAGCCCGCGCCGGGGCCGGACGGGAGTGATGGGGGAGGTCCAGGGCCCCGAAAAGGTTCTCCACGCGCGACTCCAAGACGGCCAGCAAGCGCTGCGCCTCGTGGTAATCCGCGACCGCCTGGTGCTGGTCCACCCAACGGAACGTCATGCGTTGCCCCGGACGCGCCTGGCCCAACATTGGCAAGGAGGCCTTGGTAGCGAAAGCGACAATCGGGTAGCCCGCAGTCAGGGTCCGGTAGCGGCCCAGAATGATGAGCTCGTCGCCGTGCGGGATCTCGAAAGCGCCGATGGGGACGCCATGCGAGACGATCTCTCCCAGGCCCTCGGGGTGCACCACCGGGCCGTCCAGACGGAGTCCCACATGGTTGGACTTGGCGGTGACGGTGTATTCGCGGGAAGCGAGGAGCTCGCGGATGCCCACGGCCGCGTCCGTCTCCGGACCCTCCACAATGTCGATGGTCCACAAAGGGTGCTCGAACGACGGAATGGGCACAGGAAGGCGGAACAGAGGCTGGGTCAGGTAGGGATGCTCAAACCCCGAGTAGGAGGTCTCGAGTTCCAGGTGCTGTCCCGCGGCGATTTGTTGAGGGAACCCCATTCGTGCCTCGGGGGCCGCGCTGCCCATGAAATGGTCAGTGACCAAGGTTCCACTGAAAGCCAGGTAATTTCGCATGCCGCCGCGCGCGTTCGCAATCACCACGCGGCCCTTGGCTGGGACACAGACGGGTTCCCACATGGAGACCTTGCTGCCGTTGACCGTGACGTCCGCCGGTGCTCCCGTGACAGAGATCAGGACGGGTTTGGACGAGGTGAATACGAACCGGCCACCCATGAGTTCCAGAGCAGTGGCAGCCCGGTCGTTGCCCACCAGGATGTTCGCCACGGCTGCTGAGTGCTGGTCGGCCGCACCGCCGCAGGGGACACCGAGGGCTTCTGACTGTTCGCGGCCCAGGTCCTGGAACGTGGCCAACCAGGCGGCCTCGCGGACCTTGACGGTAGCGCTGCGCTCGGCCGGCATCAGAGTGCTCCTTCCATCGAGTACGAATCAGTCCTCAGAAACCGTCCGGCCAGGCGTTCCCACTCGGACTCCGGGACCACCTTGAACCGGACAGTGTCTCCGGGCGAATAGGACGTGGGTGGATCTTCGCGGATATCGCAGATGGTCAGGGGAGTACGCCCAATGACCTTCCAGCCTGTGGGTCCCGGGAAAGGCTGGATGATGGCGTTGGTGCCGGCCACCATTACCGATCCCGGGTCCACGTTGGTCCGTGGTTCCCTGCAGCGGCTGACCTGTCCGGGGAACCGGACTGTCCCCATCATGGGTGCCATGGCCGAGGCCAGAAGGTTGATCGACAACACGGAATCCTCAAGATGCCCAAGGACGGCTTCCTGGCTGATGCCCAATTCCGCGGCCACATCCTGCAGGTCCGGAGCGAAGGTCTGGTTGACCACCAGCGGAATCACAAAGTGCTTGCCATCGGTGTGCCCCGTGTCCTCGTGGAACCGTCCAGCAGCCGCGAGCCGGATGGTTTGCGCCAGTTGGGCGTGCCCCACCGTGAGGCAGTCGAACTCCACCAGAATGGAGTCGACGCCGGCCACAACGTCCTGCAGTCCGTGGGGCCGCACCTCGAGGAGGATTTCACGGAGCCTGCGGCTGCCCGCCTGCCGTTCTCCTGCCGTCCCGGAGGCAACGCTGACCATCAGTGCGGAATCACCGAACGGTACGGCCTTGATGTCCGGCAACTGTCCGGGCTCTGGGTGCGTGCTCATGGGTCCTTGGCTTGTTGGTGGGGTGGGTCAGACGGTGGCGAGCTTGGCCTTCTCGGCCAGCACTTCCTGCAGCCCTGTGGCCTTGACTCCGGCTTTGTCCAGCGCGGCGCGGAGGGCGGTGCCGTTCTCCAGGACCTGTGGGTGGTCGCCGTGGAGGAGGACGACGTCGGCGTCGTGGCCGAGCGGGACAACCTTGCCGGTGACGGCGCGGACGGTTCCTTCGGTGACGACCTGGACCACGCGACGGCCGATTTCCTCGGGGTCGTGCAGCAGGGCGCCCTCAGTGTTGCGGGAAACGGGCATGCCGTCTTCGCCGTAGCCGCGGTCTGCCAGGAACACGTAGCCAACCTCGAGGCCGCGCTTGCGGGACTCTTCGGCCAGCAAACCGTTCTGGCAAATCACAATGTAGGAGGGGTCGTAGGCCTTGATGGCGTCGGTGATGGCCCGGGCGTGCTTTGCGTCGGTCTGGGCGATGCTTCCCATGCGGCCGTGCGGTGCCACGTGGCTGATCTTGCCACCGTGGATGCGGGCAAAAGCGTCCAGGGCGCCGATCTGGTAGAGCACGTCCGTTCGGATTTCTTCTTCGCTGGCCTCGATCAGGCGGCGGCCGAATCCCACCAGATCGGGGTAACCGGGGTGTGCGCCGAGTTCGATGCCGCGTTCAACGCAGGCCTTGACCGTGGTGTCCATGACGCGTGGGTCCCCGGCGTGGAAGCCGCAGGCGATGTTGGAGGCAGTGACCAGGCCCAGCAGGGCGTCGTCGTCGCCGATGGTGTAGTTTCCGTAGCTTTCGCCGAGGTCTGCGACAACGGCGACTGAGTTGATGCCCAAGGTGACTCCCAATGGTCTTGTTGTGGTGCTTTATGGTCCAACGACGGCGGCCTGGCGGCAATGGCGGCAGGCCGCCGTCGTACTTATCTTGCTAGTGCGTGGCCAGGGGCTGGCCCTTGGTTTCCTTCAGGAAGTAGACCGAAACCAGGGTGATGATGGCGGTGCCGATCGAGGCGTAGGCCGGGACCATGCTGTTGCCGGTGGCCTTGATGATTTCCGTCATGACCAGCGGCGCGCTGCCGCCAAAGATGATGGTGCTCAGGCTGAAGCCGATGCTGTAGGCGCTGTAGCGGACGGTGGTGGGGAACATCTCGGTCAGCACCGTGTGGACCACGGCTGCATGGCCGGAGAAGGCGATTGCCATGACCACGGTGGCGATGCAGGCCATGAGCATGTTGCCCGTGGTGATCATGGCGAACATCGGGTAGGACACCACGGCCATGAGGACCGCGGAGAGGGCCAGGACCGGCTTGCGGCCGATGCGGTCGGAGAGGCGCGCCATGAGCGGGATGGCGACAATGATTGCTACCAGGCTGAAGGCAGTCACGGTCAATGCCTGCAGCATGCTGAAGTTGTTGCCGGAGCCGAGCTGTGTCTTCAGGTACGTGGGCATGTAGGCGAAGAGCAGGTAGTAGCCGGGGCCATTTACTGCCGGGAGGAAGATGGTCAGTGCGATCGCCTTCAGGTGGCGTTTGGACGTGAAGACTGCGCGCAGCGGGTTACGCTCCACCTCGTTCCGTTCACGCAGGGCCTCGAAGTGCGGGGTGTCTTCCATCTTGGAACGGATGTAGTAGCCCACGTAGCCCAGCGGCACGGCGAACAGGAACGGAATGCGCCATGCCCATGATTCCATGGTGGCGTCGCCCAACGTGGTGATCAGGACCGCGGAGAAGGCGCTGCCGAAGAGCAGTGCGCAGAAGGAACCCACGGCGATGAAGCTCATGGACCAGTTGCGGTGCTTGTTGTGTGCGTACTCGCCTACGAACGCCATGGCACCGGCAACCTCGCCGCCGGCGGAGAAGCCCTGCAGGATGCGGAGCAGGATGAGCAGGGCCGGAGCGGCCCAGCCAATCACGGAGGAACTCGGGATGAGGCCGATGCATGCTGTGGCGCCGGAGATGAGGAGCAGGAGCATGGAGAGCAGGTTCTTGCGGCCCAGCTTGTCGCCCAGGTAGCCGCAGATGACACTGCCGAACGGGCGGGCCAGGAAGCTGACAAGGAAGCCTACGTTGGTCAGCAGCAGGGACCCGACGTCCTTGGAACCCATGATGTTAATGGCAAGGTACGTGGTCAGGAGCCCGTAGATGCCATAGTCGTACCACTCCACGAAGGAGCCCATGGTGCCGGCAACAGTAGCCTTGCGCACCATCTTGCCGTCAGCTGTGACGACCTTTACCTGTGCGGTGTTCAGATCCACTGATTCCGTCGATGAAGTAGACATTGGTGGTTCTCTCAGTTTAGGTCCCGCTGTTGGGGAGGGGAGAAGGGGTTAGCTGTATTCGCGGGTAATCTCGGCGGTCATTTCGGCCTCGTGGACCGCGACAGCCTTGACCAGCTCCAGGATTTCCGCGGCGCGGGCCTGGGGGATGATGACGACGCCGTCATCGTCTGCGGCGACGATGTCACCGGAGGAGCACACAATGCCGCCGATGGCTACCGGCTCGCCGATGACGCCCGGACCGTTCTTGAACGGGCCGGCGGGGGTGGTGCCACGTGCGAAGACCGGGAACTTGATCTCGGTGATGGTGGCGCGGTCACGGATGTAGCCGTCGATGATCGCCCCGGTTGCACCGGCGGCCTCGAAGCGCTGGGAGAGCTGCTCGCCGACGAGTGCGCGGTGCTCGTGGCCGAAGCCGTTGATCACCACAACATCGCCGGGCTCGATGTAGTTGAGGGACTCGATGACGGCTGCGTTGTCGCCTGCTGCACCCAGGACGGTGAGGGCTGATCCGACGCACTTGGCGCCGGTCCACACAGGGTTGATGTTGCCATCGACCAGGCCGAGGCGTTCCATGGCGTCGCCGATGTTGGCCACGGGGAAGGCTTCGAAGGCGCGGACCAGATCCCGCGGCGGACGGGTCCACTGTGCCTTGCGGACTGTGAGCTCAAGAGTCGTTGCCATGTGTTCCACCTTTGGGTTGGTCCGGGAGTCGGATGAGACGGCGATGCTGAGACGCCAATCACATATGAGAAAAGTTTCGCGTTTTTTTCCGAGTCCGTCAAGCCCTCGATGTTTCCGGCCTGTAAAACCTCGGCGTGGCGCACGTCTCCTGTGGGGGAACTCACAAGAAACCGTTGACTTCACCCGATCAATGTGTGAATCTCTTCTCATTCGCGAAAGTTATCGCACTTCAAATCCTTTGGGAAGCAGCCGGCTGGGTTCGTTCGCATCCGCCCCGCCATGGTCTCCCGAAGGCGACCAGGAGGTTCACCCCTTATGCAAGGACGTTCCACGTTCATGGCCACTGCGGCCGCAGTAACTGCCGCCGCGTTCCTCTTGACCGGTTGCACCACCGGAGGCCAGGGATCGGCGGGCGCAAGCACGGGCGGTGCCATGTCCACGGACACCATCCGGACCGCCCTCAACGCAGATCCCACTACTTTCAATGCTGCCAAGGCCAACGCCAAGGACGACTACGAGGTTGCCCGTTTCCTGTTTGACACCGTGGTCCGACGGGATGCCGACGGTAAGTTCATTGGCGGGCTCGCCAGCGAGTGGAAGTCCACTGCCACCGATGCCACGCTGACCATCCGTAAGGACGCGACGTGTGCGGACGGCACCCCCATCACTCCCACCATCGTGGCCAAGTCCCTCAGCTACTTCGCGGACCCTGCCACCAAGAACAACTTCGGCAAGCTGGTCTTTGGCCCGGGACAGCCCACCATTACCGGCGACGACGCAGCAGGCACGGTGGACATCAAACTCGCCCAGCCATGGTCCGAGCTCATCGGCGGCCTGACCCTGGCCCAGACCGGCATCATCTGCCCAGCCGGTCTTGCCGACCTGGAGGGCCTCGCGAAGGGCGCCGTCAAGGGTGCCTTTTCCGGTCCTTACACCCTGACCAAGGCAAGCCACGGCGTCAGCTACGACATGACGCTTCGCGAGGACTACAAGGCGTGGCCGCAGTACTCCAAGGCCTTGGAAGGTGTACCGGCCAAGACCGTCCGTTTCTTCCCCGGAGTCAACAAGACCACCGTGGCCAATCAACTCCTCACCGGCGAAATGGACGTCTCGGACATCGCCCCGGCCGATGTCCAGCGTTTCGAAGGCAACAAGGACTACACCGTCACATCTGTGCCCTTTGCCGGTATCTTCCTCTTGTTCAACCAGCGTGAAGGCAGCCCCTTCACCGACCCCGCACTCCGCAAGGCAGTTGCCCAGCTGATGAACCAGCAGGCGTTCAACTCAGCTGCCTACGCAGGCAAGGGCATCACCTACAACTCGATCGTGGCGCCGACCGTGCCATGCGTCCTCCCGGATAACTCCAGCCTCACCAAGGAAGACGCTGCCGCGGCCAAGGCAGTACTTTCGGGGAAGACCTTCAAGATGGTGGGAACCACCAGCATCGGTCCGAACGGCGCAGGCAGCACCTATGTCCAGGAAGCCCTCCGCGCTGCAGGGGCAACGGTGGAACTGCAGCTGGTAGACAACGGCACCTGGGCCACCATGACCCAGACCAAGCCCGAGACGTGGGACCTGACCGTACAGGGCGACGCCAACTTCGTTGGCACCGTGGCAGCCTCATTGACCCGTATTGCCGGTGTTCCCACGGAAAAGGGTGGCCGCAACATCGGTGGCGGCGAAAACGCCGACATCCTCGCAGAGATCGCCACCGCCCAGTCCGCCACTGATGAATCAGCCCGTTGCGACGCCTACACCAAGGCCCAGAAGAGCATCCTCAGCGACAACGACATTGTTCCGTTCGTCGGTGAACCGCAGATCGTCGCCCAGCGTTCCGGATTCTCCATCCAGGCTCCGTCCGGGATCGTCGACTACGCCACCATGCGCATCACCAAGTAGGCAAAGGCTCCACGATGACTGAACCAACCATGCTCTCCAAGGAAGTACAGATCCTCGAGAGCCAAACCCCGGGGGCCACAGGCCCCCGGGGCCGGGCCCTGAGCCTCTCACCCTGGGCCGATTATGCCCTTCGCCGCGCCGGCGGTGTCCTTCTCTCCGTCGCCCTGCTCGTCGTCGTGACCTTCTTCATGGTTCCGCTCATCCCGGGCGACCCGGCAGTGGCAGTGGCAGGAGCGGACGCCACCACCGAACAGATCGAAGCCATCCGCAACAGCCTTGGCCTCAACGATCCCCTCTACATCCAGTTCATCAACTACGTCGGCGGCCTCTTTACCGGCGATCTCGGTGAATCGTTCGCTTACAGCACGTCGGTGTCACAGATCATCGCCACCAAGCTGCCCTTCACCGCGGAGATCGCACTCTTGGGCATCATTCTGGTGCTGCTGGTCTCCGTGCCGGCCGGCATGATCGTGGGCATCCTGACCCGGGGTGGCCGGAAGAAGTGGCTGGACGTGTCCTTCGGGATGCTGACCGGTTTCTTCCAGGCCGTCCCGCAGTATGTTGTCTCCACCATGCTGGTGGTGGTCTTCGCCATCATCCTCAAGGTCCTCCCCGCAGCCGGAGCGGCATCACTGAGCTCGCTGATCCTGCCGGTGATCGGTCTCTCCATCGCGCCCATCTGCTCGATCGCCCGCGTGGTCCGTCGGGAGACTTCCACCGTGCTGGAACAGGACTACTTGCGCACCGGCCGCGGTTGGCGCCTGCCGGCATTGCGCCTCTATGCCCGCCACGCCCTGCCCAACCTGCTGACCACCGCACTCACCTTGGCCGGACTCATCCTGGCCGGCATGCTGGGCGGCGCGATCATCGTGGAAAACGTCTTCAACTGGCCGGGCCTGGGCCGCGAGATCGTCACTGCCATCGTGAACAAGGACTACCCGGTGATCCAAGGCATCATCCTGGTTCTTGGCTTCCTGGCCATCGTGCTCAACCTGCTGGTCGATGTCATCCTCGGCCTCATCGATCCCCGTACGCTCGGAGGAAAATCCAATGGCTGAGACAGCCCGTCCCCGCCGCCGGTTCCGTTGGACTACCGGCCTGATCGTCGGCATCGTTTTGATGTCTATCATGGTCCTCACAGCACTCATCGCGCCGATGTTCCTCACCGACGCTGCGGAGAAGCTCACTCCAAACGCCTCTCAGGGACCCAGCCCTGAGCACTGGCTCGGCACAGACGACTTCGGCCGGGACGTCCTTGCACGTTCCCTGGTTGCCGCTCGACTGACGTTGCTGATGACCGCGGCAACCACGGTGATCGCCGTCGTCGCCGGTATTGCCGTTGGTACTGCCGTATGGTTGGCACCGCGACGCATCCGTACGGCAGTGCTGCGGGTCATCGAAGCCGCAGTGGCGTACCCAAGCCTCATCTTCTCGCTGCTGATCGCGGCGATCCTGGGCCAGGGCACGTGGTCTGCCGTGCTTGCGATTTCCATCGCAAGCATTCCTGCCTTTGCGAGGTTGACGGCGAACATGGCTGCGTCGATCTCGCAGCGGAACTACGTTTCCACGGCCCGGCTGCTGGGCGTTCCCGGCCCGCACATCATCACCCGGCACCTGCTGCCGAACATGGCCGAACCTCTCCTGGTCCTCACGGCCACGGTGTTTGCCACCACCCTGATCGACCTCTCCAGCCTGTCCTTCATCGGCCTTGGCGTGCAGAACCCCGAGTATGACTTCGGCCGGCTCCTCAACGAGGCCCTGGTCAACATCTACTCGCAACCCCTGCAGGCCGTGATGCCGTCCATCATGATCACCATCACCGGGCTGTCCGCGATGCTCATCGGCGACGGACTCGCTGCCGCAACCGACCCCCGGGGTGGACGAAAGTTCGGCAGCCTCCGGAAGGCATCGGAGGTTCCTGCCTCTTTGCGTGCAGACGCCGAAGCGCTCGTTGAGGTGGACAACCTCACCGTCACCACGCCGTCGGGACTTCCCTTGGTGAAAGGAGTCTCGCTCAGCATCCATGCGGGCGAAGTGGTAGGGCTTGTGGGGGAGTCCGGGTCGGGGAAGTCGCTGACGGCCATGTCCATTGCCGGTCTCTTGCCCGAAGAACTCGGAGTGAACGCCAGGACCATGCGCCTGGGAGAGATGGACCTGCTCAAGAAGAACAACCCGCGCGAACTGGCAACCTCGATCGGCCTCGTCTACCAGGACCCCGGGACCAGCTTCAATCCGGCCCTGCGCATCGGCTCGCAGCTGACGGAAGTCAGCCGGGTCCACCTGGGTCAATCCGGCAAGACCGCGTTCGGCCGCATGGTCAAGGCCCTTGCCGATATCCGGATCACCCAGCCGGAGAAGCGCATGAAACAGCACCCGCACGAGCTGTCCGGTGGCATGCTCCAGAGGGCAATGATCGCCTCCACCTTGGTCACGGATCCGCGCCTGATCATCGCGGACGAGCCCACCACCGCCTTGGATGTCACTGTCCAGGCCGACGTGCTCCGGCAATTCCGCACCATCAACCGCGAGATGGGCACCGCCATGCTGTTCATCTCGCATGACATTGGTGTGGTCCAGGCGCTGTGCGACAAGGTCATCGTCATGAACGGCGGCAAGATCCTCGAACGCCTTACGGGTGAGGAACTGGCTGCCGGGAAGGTCAAGCACCCGTACACCAAGGCACTCCTGGCAGCGACACCGTCCATTGCTGAGCGGCGGGCTGAGCTGGTCACGGTGCAGGCTTCGGACTTTTCCATGGATGAAGTTTTTGACGACGATTCGGCCGCCGACCGCGGTACGACCAAGACCGAGGAGACCGCGAAGTGACTGCCGTTCTTGAAGTGAACGATGTCCGTGTGACGTTTGGCTCCGGTCGATCCGCAGCCACCGTCCTGAAGGGCGTCAATGCGAGCATCCAGGCCGGGAAGACCTTGGGGATCGTGGGGGAGTCCGGGTCGGGGAAATCCACCATGGCCAAAGCCATCGTCGGCCTGGTCAAGCCGAGCAGCGGTGTGATTTCGTTTGAAGGCCGGGATGTCATGAAGATGTCCGGAGCCGAGCGCCGCCGCATGCGACGTCTCGTCCAGATGGTTCCGCAGGACCCGTATTCTTCATTGAATCCGCGGCGCACGATCGGCCAGACGCTCGCTGAGGCCATCGATCCCTCGCGGGCCAACCCCAGGGAACACCGGGAGAAGATCTCCTACTGGCTTTCGACCATCCGTTTGGACCCGGACGTTGCCGAGCGCTACCCGCACGAATTCTCCGGGGGACAGCGGCAACGCATCGCCATCGCGCGTGCCCTGGCAGTCGAGCCGAAGCTCATCATCGCCGACGAGATCACCTCCGCCTTGGATCTCTCTGTCCAAGCGGAGATCCTTAACCTGATTGGCAGGCTGCGCAAGGAACTGGACTTGACCATGGCCTTCATTTCCCACGACCTCGACGTTGTGCACCACGTCAGCGATAACATCCTGGTGCTGTTCCACGGTGAGGTTGTTGAATCCGGAGACGTCGACGCCGTCTACGGCAACCCACAACACCCCTACACCCGTCGCCTGATTGACTCCGTCCCAGGTGGTCCCGGCTTCGACATCGGACCTCGGAGGGCAGTGCCGGTGTGACGCCTCTTTGCAGGACGGGGCTGCGGCGCAGGTACAGTGGCACGGTGAACTTTGCTGTGGCCCCGGACGGCACCGAACTGGCCTGGGTTGCCCAGGGAGCCGGCGAACCGCTGCTGCTCATCGCCGGGCAGGCCACGGCCATGGACGGTTGGGGCCCGACGGCGGAACTGCTGGCCCGCTTTTACCGCGTCATCCGCTTCGATCACCGGGGGATCGGCAGCAGTGGCCGGGGCCAGGCCAATCGCTACACGACGCGTCTACTGGCCGCAGACGCTGTTGCTGTCCTGGATGCCGCCGGTGTTTCCTCGGCTCACGTGTACGGGCATTCCATGGGCGGGCGGATTGGACAGTGGTTGGCGGTCGATTTTCCGGAAAAGGTCCGCACCCTGGTTCTGGCCGCGACAAGCGGTGGACGCTGCGACGACCCCGGGACGCACGCTGACGCGGCTGCGCTCGAAGCGCTGGTCAGCGGAGACTTGGAGCGCTTGATCCCGCTGTTCTTTGAGGAGGAGTGGGCGCGCCGCAATCCGGATGCCGTCCACACATTCTTCACGTCCCGTGCCTCGGCCTGGGCCAAAGCCCGGCACTTCCAGGCCAGCCGCGAGCATGATTCCTGGAGTGAACTCGGCTCCATCAAGGCCCCCAGCCTGATCCTGCACGGTACGGACGATCCCCTGACACCGCTCCGGAACGGCATACTGCTTCGGCAGCACATTCCGGGCTCGGTACTGGTGCGGGTTCCCGGCGCGGGCCACGGCCTGCATCTGGACCGTCCGGAGACGATCGACTGGATCCGGGATTTTATTGCGAGGAAGCGGCGCTTAGCTGGCCAGATGTCGTGAAGGCTTGGATTGCGTCTTCGCCGAGTAGTGGACCTTTCCGCTGGTGCGGGGCCTGCCAGCTTTGGTTGCGCCCACCCCGGGGACGTCAACAGGCCTGATGATGGCGGGCAGCTTCATCTCGGATAGCTTTTTGACGGTGGGCGACGTCGGGCGCTTCAGCTGCTCGTCAAGTGTCACCTTGAGTCGGGCAGCAAGGATTTCGCGTCGCAGTTTCCTGAACACCTGGTCCTTGTGTGCCTTGTCGCTAAACTTCTGCTGGTCCATCTGCCCCCTCCCGCTCGATCTTGGCTCCATTGTCTCCTGCTACAGGGTGCCCGTCCATGATGTAGAAACTGCGGACGACCCCTTCTTCTTCCTTGTCGAGGCCTCCAAGGTTGGCTGCCTCTTTGAGGAGTTCTTCAATGTTATCGTCTTGCATCCCGGTGTCCGTGACTTCCCACACAGCGTCGAGAAGTTCCTTATCTTTCACGTCGGCAAGTTCGCTCCTGGCCAACAGGTCAAGCATTCCGGCTCCGTATGAATTCAGTACATCGTTAGCGGAAGCAGTCGCTTCCAAGGCCCATTGTGTGCGGCGCCACCACTCGGCGCGCGCGTCTGCCTCGCGCTTCTGCTTGATGGTCCACCAGCCGATGAAAAATGCGACCACTGCGGCCGCCAGTGTTGCATATGAACCGAAGGCTCCCCAGACCTGCCAAGCCTGTGCTTCATGAGGTTTGAGGTCCTGCACTGCCTCAATGACCCTGCTCAGTAATTCCTGAAACTGCTGCTCATCCATGGGGCCGGCTAAGGGTTGTTTGCTTGCGGGTGGACCCGTGCGGGGCGTGGGTGACTGACATCAGTGGCTATCTCAGACCGAAGATCATTGTCGGTCACCTTTGCATCAACTCCGTAGTTTTTAAACACGTAGGTGAAGGCTCACGCGCATCAAGGTGACACTAGCATCTGCCTTTACGCTTGCTTACGTGCGTCATGCCGTTATCCACAAGTACGGTGAACCACGACACCGGAACCTGGTCATCCGGCGCGCACGTACCCCACCAACGCGTCAACAATGGACAGCTGCCCCTTCACGAGTTTGGTGCGGGCAACGGCTTCCGGGAACCAGCGCGCGTCGTCGATTTCCGGGAACTCCTGGATGGACCCTGAACCCTTGGGCCATTCCATGGGGAACGTGTTGCTCACCACCTGGGCAGGCTGGAATGTGCCGGCCTCTGCGGCGTAGGCCGTGATGAGCTTCCCGGAAGGCTGCCGGAACACGCCCAACGGGTGGTACTCCACGTCGGGCGGTGGTGTGCCGATCTCTTCGGTGAATTCACGCTTGGCGGCGGCCAGGGGGTCCTCGTCCTCCAGATACTCACCCTTGGGGATGGACCAGGCGTGCAGGTCTTTCCGCGCCCAGAATGGCCCACCCATGTGGGCAATCCACAGGTCAAGATCCCCGGAGGATTCCCGTCTGTACAGGAGAATCCCTGCGCTGCGGATGGCGATGGTGACTCCTCGTGGCGGGTGACTCATGAACGTGGCTGACAAGGAACAGGCTACTCCCCGTTGCGGCATCGTTATCCAATTGATGGCGAAACGTGCGAATTACATGCATGTTTTGGCTTCCGACAGCCTGCTGTCTATCTCATAATCAAGGAGTTGCAGGTTCCCTGTGGGGATGGGACCTGTTGCGGTCCCCGGTGTGCGCCGGGGACGTCTCTGGGCGCATCAAATGGAGGTACAGCTATGTCGTGGTCAAGGAGGCACCTTCCACACGGAAGAAGAATCATGGGGCTCGCCGTCGTCCTGGCGGTGGGCCTCTCAATGTTTGCAGGGGTAGGGCCGTCACAAGCGGCCAAGAAAGCGGCCGTGCTTGAAGATCCCGGACCCGTGGGAAGTTTTTTCTGGGAAGGGTTCAACTGGCAGAAGCGGTTCTGGGGCGGAGCCCCCATGTACAACGGCACGTGGGACCCCAATAACGTCAGTGGCCCGGACGCCAACGGCTACGTGAAGCTGTCCATCAGCAATCCCACCGGTTCAGCTCCCGTAGGGGCAGAGTTCCAGTCGACGCGTGAGGGCTTCGGCTACGGAACCTACAGCACCACGGTGGAGAAGGACGTCAGTGCACTCCAGAAGGAAGTGGTGTGGGGCTGCCTGTTCACCTACGACCCCAACGCCTACCCGGGATACACGGAGATTGATCTCTGTGAAGCGTCCGCCTGGGGTGGAGGAGCTGCCTACGGTGAGGACTGGCCGGTGGTGCAGGGCCACGGTTACTGGTTCGACGCCACCAAACCTCCGGGGCAGGGGAACAACACCATCAACTTCGACACCACCAATGCGCCGATCCTGACCCACCGTATGGTGTGGGAGCCCGGCAAGATCACGTTCGAAACATTTGCCGGGGTTAATGCAACGGGAACGCTGCTCAAACGAACGGTCCTGCAGGGGTCAACAGTGCCCGTGCCGGCCAAGGAGCAGATCCACTTCAACCTCTGGGTTACCGGCGGTGGCGGCGGAGATCCAGCCCATGTTGCTCCTGAATCGGTGACGATCCGCGACTTCTCCTTCGTTCCGGGAATCCCGCTGACCGCCCCCACACCGACCGTGACGGGCACAGCCGCTGTCGGTTCCACGTTGACGGCCAACCCGGGAACCTGGACCAGCGGAACGTCCTTGACGTACCAGTGGTTCCGGAACGGCGCCGCTATTGCGGGGGCAACAGCCTCCAAGTACGTCCTGGCAGCAGCTGACCAAGGCACACAGATCACGGTGAAGGTCACGGGAACCAAGAGCGGCTACGCCACAACCACCAAGGAATCGGCACCCACGGCAACGGTCGTGGCCGGCACTTTGGCAGGACCCACACCTACGGTCTCGGGAACCTTGGCTGTCGGCTCGGTCCTGACTGCCAACCCCGGTACCTGGACCTCCGGCACCACGTTGAGCTACCAGTGGTACCGTTCGGGCGTGGCGATCACCGGGGCAACGGCCAAAACGTACACCATAGTGGCGTTGGACCAGGGTGACACTCTGCGTGTCCGCGTGACGGGAACCAAGCCCGGCTACACCACCTTGGCCAAGTTCTCGGCCAACACGGCGATAGTTCCCTAGGAACTGAAGGACAAACAACAGGCCCGCGGTGCGTCGCGTTGGGGGATGGTTTGACGCAACCGCGGGCCTGTTGGGCTTTGTGACCGGACCGTGGATCAGTCTTTCTGCGCCCGGACGGGAACGATCCGCTTGACGGCCATACCGAGGGCAAGCATTGCGAACGCTGCCAGCGCAAACCAGAAGAGGTCACCAGCTCCCGTCATGGCGAGGGCTCCGGAACCTGTGGCTCCTGCGAAAGCTCCGGCGGCGGGTGCTGCTGGGTTGTTGTACACGGGTGCTTTACCAAACTTTCTTTCGATTGAATGCTGCATCCAGGTAGGCCTTTGCATGAACGGCCTGCAGGAAGACGTCGATGACGGTTTCGTACATGGTGGCGGCCAGAAGCATGTACCTCCAGCCCCGGTAACGCACAGTAACGATGCGTTCCACAATGAAGATGCCGGTTACGGCGACCCAGAAGGGCTGCAGGTGCAGGCCCGTTCCGGAGGTGATGGAGTAGATGATCGAGCCGAGGTACGCAACGGTTACCAGCACACCGATCATGGACAGGAACTGCCGTCCCCAATAGGCCCTGGTGACGCTGGTCCAGCCGTACTGCACGCAGTTTTCCACGGCACCGCGCTTCCAGCGGAGGCGCTGCGCCCAGAGTTCACGCCACGTGGGCATGACCTCCGTGACCAGGGTGCAGTTGGCCGGGGAAGCGATGCGGTAGCCAAGAGTGAGCAGCGCGAAGGACAACTCGTTGTCTTCGGTCAGGACAGAGGTGTCATAGACGCCGCCGTTGCCGTTGCCCGGAGGCAGGGTTCCTTCCAAGCGGGCCGCTACGACATCGCGAAGCGTCTTCGCCCGGAACAGGGCCGCGGTGCCGGTAACCACCAGGCACCTCCCGTGGAGGCGCTTCACGTCGCGGGCATAGCGGGCGTATTCGTTGCGTTGGAGGTGTCCAACGAATCCGCCGCCGGGACCGCCACTGAACACGCCGCCCACTGCCCCGAGCATGTCGTCCTTGAGCAGGTTGGCCGTTGCGTTCTCGATGAAGTCCAGGGCCAGTTGGGAGTCGGCGTCCTGGACCAGGATCAGGTCTTCGGGATCGGCATCCGGCAGGAGCGCGCTGAGCGCGAAGTTCAGCGCGCCTGCCTTCTTGTCCTTGTTCCCAACGGTCCGGATCACCTCGGCGCCCTGGGCAAGCGCGAGGATCTCCGTATCGTCGGTGCAGTTGTCAGCGACAACGATCACGCGGTCCGGCCGGCGGGTCTGGTTGTTGAGGGAAACCAGGGTGTCGGTGATACCTGCGGATTCGTTGTGTGCGGGTACCAGGACGGTGACCACTCCGCCGGCAGCCCGGTGGGCGGCGCGGCGGGTCTTGACGGAGGTGTCCGCTGCTGGTGGCTGCAGGGTTTGCGTGCGCATGGCGGTCCTTTCCGTGGTTGTCCCGGTGAGCTGACACCCTTAGATTTCCAAGGCCAACACAAGAAACGACCGCGCAAAGGATCAAGAAATCCTCAAGCTTTCCCGCAATTTTTCCCATTCCACGTCATGTTTTTTGGAAGCGGAACAATAGTGCCTCGCTGCGCCTTTAAACGTTCGACACGCCAGATTCCCATCCGATAACCCGCACCCTGATCCGGTGCCCCGGACCTCTGGCGATGGGCACTTAAAGCAAGAGGACGACGCCGGGTGGTACCGGCGTCGTCCTCTTGTTGTGTTTGGTCCGGGCTGCTTAGCGGCTCAGGCTGACGGTGAAGGTTTTCGGTCCGCTCATGGTCACGGCGATTCCGCAGTTTTCTGCAGTTGCGCGGGGTGTGAGGTCACGGATGGCGGCATCGATGGTGTGGTCGATGGACGCCTGGTCCCAGATCTTCAGCGTGATGGAGTCAGTATGTGTCGTCATTGTCAGTACTTTCACTCAGGCTGTTTGACAGCCCCAAGCCTCTTCGCCCGGGGCCGCATCCTCGTCGGTGAGGTTGCTGATTCAGCTTGTATGGGAACGGATTCCCTCATTCATGGTTCATGCTGACAGCCCCGGATGACAAGCGAATCGGCACAAGTGTGACCGATTACACGCTGCTCTTTACTCTGTGTAACCTGTGGCGGTGCTGATGTCCCGCCAACGGTCAACTTCAGACCGCACCGCTTGGTCCACCGCCTCGTACGCCCTGACGGCATCCGCTCCCAGGAGCAGGAATGACGGAGTGTCGGGGGCTTCGACGGCCTGGATGATCGCCTGAGCTGCCTTGCGGGGGTCACCTGGCTGGGTGCCGTGGACCGTGTCGTTCTCCTTGCGGCGTTTGCCGGCCGTGTCCGCGTAATCGTCAATGGCTTGGGCTGACTGGGTCAGCGACCTTCCCGCGAAGTCGGTCCGGAAACCACCGGGTTCCACGGCAGTGACGGTGATCCCCAGCGGGGCCAGTTCCTTCTGCAACGACCCGGAGATGCCTTCCAGTGCAGCCTTGGTGGCCGAGTAATACCCCGAGCCTGGTGGGCAGATGCGGGCCCCGATCGAGGAGATGTTCACAATGGCGCCCGAGCGGCGGGAACGCATGCCGGGAAGGGCGGCCTTGATCAGGGCAACGGGACCAAACACGTTGGTGTCGAACAGTGCGCGGATGTCGGCGTCGTCGCCCTCCTCAATGGCGGCGCGGTAGCCGTAACCGGCATTGTTCACCAGCACATCCACGCCACCGAACCGTTCTTCGGCCTGCCTCACCGCATTCTCCACCTGGGCCGGTTCCGTGACGTCGAGCGCCAGGGCGAGTGCCGTCGTCGGGAATTCAGCGGTCAGGTCCTGCAAACTGCCGGTGTTGCGGGCGGTTACGACCGCGTTATGGCCCCTGCCGAGGACAGCCTGCGCCAGCGCGCGGCCAAGTCCGGTGGAGCAGCCAGTGATGAGCCAAGTGGTCATGATGTTCCTTTCATGGTTTGTCCCTTCAACTGAACGCTACCCGGCGGCGGAACGGGAGGGACCGCCTTTACAGGTACCGGCAGTGCTCCCCAACGCCTATCCGAGGTCCAGGGTATAGACCACCAGCTGCACCTTCGGTGCAGGGCGCGGCTTCTCCCGCTCGGGCCGCCGGACATAACCGAGCCGCCGGTACAGGCGTTGCGACGGTTCATTGTCGACGGCGGTGTCCAGCACCACGCGTTTGGCACCCTGGGCGGTGGCGAGCCTCGCGGCTTCGTCCATCAACCGCTGGCCAAGGCCGGTGCGGCGGGTTTCGGGCAGGACTGCGAGGAGCCTGAGTTCCGCTTCGCCTTCTTGCGCCTGCCGGCTCAGGGAGGAACCGTAGGGCAACAGGCTTGCCGTACCCACCAGCCGACCTGTCGCCGTGTCTTCAGCTACCAGCAAGACGCCTTCGTTCGCACGGGCCGCCGCGTCGAGCAGCAGGTTCAGGCGCTCGCCGTCGGGCTGATGGGCGCCGGGCAGGTGGTGGCCGAAGCCTTCGTACGTCAGCCGCCCCACGGCGTCGTATTCTTCGTGGCGGGCCTCGCGGATCAGGTAGGTGCCGGTGGCGGCGGTTGCTTGGGTGGTCATCTTGGTCCTTTCGACGACGGCGGTCCGCACGACGGCGGTCACCGCACCTCCGCTGGGACGCGGCTGGGCAGTGGTTCCAGGCCGAGGTGGGATTTGAGGGTGGTGCCGGCGTATTCGGTGCGGGCGAGGCCGCGTTCCTGGAGGATCGGAATGACACTCTTTGCGAAGTGTTCAAGGTCCTGGGGGAGGAGGGAAAACATCAGGTTGAAGCCGTCGGCAGCTCCCGCGGCATGCCATCTTTCCAAGGACTCCGCAACGTGCTCCGGAGTGCCGATGAAGTCGTTGTTCCGTTTATCGCCGGTGAGGATCGAGTAGAGGTCCTTGAGGGTCACCTCGTCCTCGCGGCCCCGGATTTGTTCGCCGGCAGAACGGAAATCCGAGCGAGGGTTGGTGATGCGGGGGATACCGGCCTGGGCCACCGTGGCATCCGCGCCCAGACGGGTGAAGTCGACCGTGCCTTCCTGGACGGGGGCCGCGAAGTACTCCTGGAGGAAATCCAGCACCTGCTGGTCGGTGATCAGGCCGTCCAGTTCGCGGATGCGCTCCAGGGCTTCCTCTTGGCTGTCCGCGACCACGGGGGAGATGGCCTGGTAGACGTACAGTTCGTCCGGGTTCCGGCCGAATGCCGCAGCCTGTGCCCTGACGGAGTCGCGGTATCGACGGGCCTGCGGGATGTCCGGGTGGCTGGCAAAGAGGGCGTTGGCAAACCGGGCGCCGAGCTGCTGGCCCGGACCTGATGTGCCGGCCTGTGCCAGCAAGGGGGAGTGCTGCGGTGAAGGAGCAATGTTCAGCGGTCCGGCGACTTGGAAGAATTCGCCGTCATGGTTGAGCCGGTTGAGCTTGCGGCGGTCGAAGAACGTCCCCTGTGCCTTGTCATAGACGAACGCGGTCTGGTCCCAGGAATTCCACAAACCCTGCGTGACTTCCACGAATTCCTCGGCCCGCCGGTATCGCAGGCTGTGGTCGAGGTGCTTCTGCGCACCGAAGTTTCCCGCGGTGCTGTTGGTCAGGTCGCGGGTGGTGACGATGTTCCAGCCAACCCGCCCGCCGCTGATATGGTCCGCGGTGAGGGCAGCCCTCGCAAAGTTGTAGGGCTGGTCATAGGACGTTGAGGACGTCGCGATCAGGCCGATCCTGTCCGTCACCGCACCCAGGGCCGTGACCAGTCCGATGGGGTCGAAACGGTTGAGGATGCCCGGATTGCTGGTTTCGTCAATGGCCAGGGAATCGCCCAGGAAGATGGCATCCAACCTGGCATCCTCGGCTGTCCTGGCCAGTTTCACCTGGTGGGCGAAATCGATGCTGGCTTGCGGGAACGCCGAATCGTGGCGCCATGACGCCAGGTGGATGCCCGTCCCTACAAGGTAGGCGAAGAAATGGATCTGCCGGCGTTCGCGTGCCAGGTGCTGGTTCATTGGTGTTCCCGGGTGGTGTGGAATGGCCGGGGGCAGCCGGCTGTGTGGCGCAGCGGACCGCCCCCAGGCAACTACTTGGTCTTCTTGATGGCTGCTTCTTCGGCGGTCAGGACTTCCTGCAGCTTGGCAGCGCTCCAATCCGCCTTGAATTTCAGGTTGCCGTCGTTGAGCTTGGTCACCGAGGCCTCGACTTCAGGTGTGTGGTAAGCATCCACGATCTTCTTCCACGTGGGGTCGTCCTTGCGGTCAGCCTTCACCACGAAGCCGTTGATGTACGGAGCCAAGGACTCCGAGTCCAGATCCTCCTTGAAGATGATCTTGTCGTCGCCCAGGCCGCCCTTCTGGGCCTGCGTGTTATTGACGACGGCGGCTTCCGTGGTGCCTTTGAGGGCGTTGACGGTCTGGTTGCTGTCCACGGGGACAACCTTGATCTTGCTGGAGGTGATTTCCGCCGGGGTGGAGAGCGAGTTGCCACCATCCTTGAGTTGCAGCAGACCGGCGGTCTGCAGGTTCAGCAGCGCCCTGGCCTGGTTGGTGGGGTTGTTCGGGATGGCAACCTCTGCGTCGGCCGGAAGCTCGCTGACGGACTTGTACTTCTCCGAGTAAAGCGCCAGCGGGTAGACAGCAGTAGCGCCAACAGGAACCAACGAGCCGTTGCTGTTTACGTTGAACTGGGACAAGTACTTGAGGTGCTGGAACAGGTTGATATCCACCTGGCCCTGCTGCGTGGCCGTGTTGATCTGCGCACCATCGGTGAAGTTCTTGACCTCCAAGTCGACGCCCTGGTCCTTGAGCTTGTTCTTCAGGATGGTCCAGTGCTCCTCCGCACCGTCGTCCACGCCGATGACCACCTTGGTGTTCCCGGCGTTGGAAGCCCCTCCGGCAGCACCCCCGCATGCGGACAACGACAAGGCGGCGACGAGGCCGACGGCGGCGACTAACAGGCGGTTCTTCATGATGCTTCTCCGTACAAAGGTGTTGATGCGAATGACAGGTACGGGGTATCCCCCACGCCTCACGCTAGGGAAGTTCCGCGGTGGGGGACGAACGCGTTCGCAACAGTGCGAAACCCGCCGTCAAGGAAAGAAACCGCAGGTCACAGGGGGTCACGGGGTTCGATCCGGGAGTGGAGTCGCTGTTGGAATGGGCCTTCCGCAAAGCATCAACACCACCCGAAGGAGGCTCCGGTGAGCGCCATCGTCTCCCTGCGCGGAGTCAGTAAACAATTCCCGGTCCCCGCAGGCCGGACCGTGAACAAGGGCGCCGCTCCGGTGCGCGCCGTCGACTCCGTCACCCTGGACATTGAAGAAGGAACGGTCGTCGGGATCGTTGGTTACTCCGGCGCCGGGAAGTCGACGCTGGTGCGGCTGCTCAACGGACTGGAACGTCCCACCGAGGGGCAAGTCATCGTCAAAGGGCAGGACATCTCGTCTTTGCCGGAGAGCCAGTTGCGGACGGTCCGGTCCGGGATCGGAATGATCTTCCAGCAGTTCAACCTGCTCAAGTCCCGCACCGTGTTCGGCAACGTGGCCTACCCCTTGAAAGTTGCCGGCTGGCCCAAGGAGAAGATCCGCCCCCGCGTGGAGGAACTCCTGGAATTCGTGGGCATCGCCGACAAGGCAGGCACCTATCCGCGGCGCCTTTCAGGCGGGCAGCAGCAACGGGTGGGTATCGCCCGCGCGTTGGCCAACGCCCCGGACATCCTCCTGGCGGACGAAGCCACGAGCGCCCTGGACCCTGAAACCACGCGCGACGTCCTGCGCCTGCTGCGCCGCATCAACAAGGAACTCGGCACCACCGTGGTGGTCATTACCCACGAGATGAACGTGGTCCGCGAAATCTGCGACACCGTGGTGATGATGGAATCCGGGCGTGTGGTGGAAACCGGCCCCACGTATTCGGTCTTCGCCGATCCCCGGACCGGCTCCACCCAGCGATTTGTGTCCACCGCGGTCCACGGCACTCCCGAGCCGGATACCGTCAGCCGGCTCTCCGCGGCGCACCCGGGGTTGTTGGTGTCCGTGGGGATCTCCGAAGCCGCGCCCACTCCCTTGGTCGCTGCCACATTTGAGCGCCACGGCGTCGGCTCCAGCGTGGTCTTCGGCGGCGTCACCGAAATCCAGAACCGCATCCTGGGCACGCTCACCTATGAACTGACTGGGAGCGACGCATCGATTGACGCGGCGCTCGCCGAACTGGGTGACGTCACCGCCGTCGAACGTCAACTGGCTGCCGTGGAGCAACAGGCCGTGCCCGCCGAAACTGCCGTACCGAACCTGGCCACTGTTGGAGAGAAAGCATGACCACCGACTGGACCACCCTCCTGCCCGTCCTGGGCGAATCCTTCCAGCAGACCATCTACATGGTGGTCATCACCGTGCTGCTCAGCGGGCTGGCCGGGCTCGCTCTCGGGGTTACCCTTTACGCCACGCGGCCCGGGAACCTGTTTGCCAACAAGGCCGTGTTTTCCGTGCTCAATTTCCTGGTGAACATCATCAGGCCCATTCCGTTCATCATCTTCATCACGGCGATTGCGCCTTTGACGCTGATCATCATGGGCACAACCATCGGCACCACTGCGGCGATCCTGCCCATGGCGCTGATGGCCGGCGTCGTGATCGGGCGGGTGGTGGAGCAGAACCTGGTGGCGTCCGACCCGGGCGTGGTGGAAGCTGCCCGGGCCATGGGCGACAGCCGCCTGCACATCCTGTGGGCCGTGGTGATTCCCGAGTCCCTGGCCCCGCTCATCCTGGGCTATACGTTCATGATCATCGCGATCGTGGACATGTCCGCGATGGCCGGGTACATCGGCGGCGGTGGCTTGGGTAACTTCGCCATCATGTACGGCTACCAGCAGTTCAACTGGGAGGTCACGCTGGTCACAGTGCTCATCATCATCGTGATGGTCCAGGCCGCGCAGTTGCTCGGCAACTTCCTGGCCCAGCGCATCCTCCGCCGCTAACGTCTTCTGGAGATTTTCTTATGCCTATCGAATTCCTCGGCATGGGCGCCGGCAACGATTCCACGGAGACCTCGCCGGCCACCACGCCCTTCTTCGACCCTTCCTATGCTGTGAAGATTGCGCGGATCCACGAGGACAACAACTGGGACCATGTGCTGTTTGCCTACAACTCGGCAACCCAGGACCCAGCCGTCCACGCCACGTGGGTTGCGGCCAACACCGAACGGATTCAGCTGCGGTTGGCACACCGGCCCAACGTTTCGCATCCCACCTTCGCGGCCCGGTCCTTCCTGACCCTCGACCACATTGCGAAGGGTCGGCTGACCGTGCACTTCATCACGGGCGGAAGCCAGACGGACCAGGCACGGGAAGGTGATTTCCTGGCGAAGGATGCCCGCTATGGCCGGACGCAGGAGTACCTGCAGATTGTCCGACGGGCCTGGTCGGGCGATACCTTCAGCTGGGACGGACCGCATTACCGGTTCGAAGGGTTTGCCTCCGGGCTGGGCCCATTTGCCGGGAAGCGTCCTGGTATTTCCTTTGGCGGGTCATCCGAGGCCGCGTGGTCGGTGGGCGCCGCGGAGGCCGACATCTATGCCCTGTTCGGAGAACCGTTGGCAGATGCGGCCTCGCAGCAGCAGCAGATCGTTGCGCGGGCCGCAGCTTTGGGCCGTACGTCGCCGCTTCGGTGGCAAATAGCGTTCCGGCCCATCGTTGCCGCGACGGATGAGTTGGCGTGGGAGAAGGCGCGGTCCATTCTTGTTACGTTTGAATCGCGCCGGTCCGCCGGCGAAGTCATCGATCCTGTCCGGCACTACGCCGTGAAGCCGGAGGCTGCGGGAACCCAGCGGCTTTTGGCAGCCGCCGAACGCGGGGATCTTCACGACCGCGCCTTGTGGACGGCACTCGCCAAAGCGGCTGGTGGCGGAGGAGGAAGCGCGACGGCGTTGGTCGGCAGCTACGACACCGTCACCCAGGCGATCCTCGACTACCACGACCTCGGCTTTGAGATCTTCGGCCTGCGTGGCTACGACTTCGTCCCGGATGCCATCGAGTTCGGCCGGCACGTGATCCCGCAGCTGAAGCAGGAGGTGGCGCACAGGGAGCGCGGTGTGGCTCCCGCAGCCCTCCGCGCCGCGCAGGCCGCCGCCCGCACCCGCCTGGCCCCCGCCCCCTCCGGATCCTCTCTCACCTAATGACCGTTTTTGCCGGTTCCTCTCTCACCGATCTACCGTTCCTATCGGTTCCTTCGACAGGAGGCGAACCTCCAGGCCGTCATGTCCAGCTCCCGCCAATGCTTCACTAAGAGAGGATGCGGCGGGAGGGGTGGTTTTGTGAGAGAGGATGCGGCCGGGAGTCACAGCAGGTCAACGAAAGTAACCCTGATTCACGCCCCTTAACCGGGTGACCCATGATGTCCGGCCGCCCACCACCTGAGCCTAGAGTCACCAGCATGGGTACAAACGCCAAACGGTCCGCACTGTGGCTTTGCCTGGGCGCCGGATTCATCACACTGTTGGATCAATCGGTGTTTGTCCTCGCAGTCCCGGCCATGTCCAGCTCACTCAATGCCGATTCGGGATCGGTCCAATGGATCCTCGCCGCCTACTCGCTGGCCTTCGGAGTGGCGTTGGTCCCGGCGGGCAGGCTCGGGGATATCGTCGGCCGCCGCACCCTCTTCATTGCCGGAATTTCCGTGTTCGGAGCATCGAGCCTGCTCGGCGGGCTTGCCACGGAACCATCCTGGGTCATCGTGGCCCGGCTGCTCCAAGGACTGGGAGCCGGAACGCTGAACCCCCAGGTCCTCGGGTTGCTGCAGGACGTGTACTCCGGGCACGAGCGCGCCAAGGCGCTCGGTGCCTATGCTGCCGCAGGTGGTTCGGCGGCGGTTTGCGGCCCGCTCATCGGCGGACTGGTTCTTTCGCTGGGGGATCCGTCCATCGCGTGGCGCATCCTGTTCCTGGCCAACGTCCCGCTGGTCCTGGTCCTGGTGCCGCTTGCCTTCGCGCTGCTGCCGCGCCCCACCGCCCGCCGGGAACCCGGGAAAACGTCCGTAGACATCCTCGGCGCACTGCTCCTGGGCAGTGTGGTGGTGGCGTCCCTCATCCCTACGATCTATGGAGCAGGAATAGTGGCGGTGACTTCGCTGGCCGTCGGCGCAGCCGCCCTCCTGGCGTTCGCGGGTTGGGAGGTGCTCTACCATCGCCGCGGCAAAACACCCTTGCTCAGCTCCGCCCTTGCTACGTCCAAAGGATACGCACTCGGAACCGTGGTTGCCCTATGCCAGTTCGGCGTCGGCGCGGGCATGGCGGCCGTGACCTCCTTCCATTTCCTTTCCGGCACGGGAATGGCACCCCTCGCGGCGGCAGCGATCCTCGCCCCGCAGGCTGCCGGCATGCTCCTGGCATCCACCTTCAGCTGGCGGTACCTTGCCCGCTACAAACGAGCCGGGATCGTCGTCGCCCTTCTTGCGAGCCTGGCCACCCTGGCAGCCAAGGACCTGTTCGTCCAACACTTCGACGCCGCCACCGCGGCACTGGCGGTCGCCGCCGTCGGGCTCCTCCAGGGGATTGCGACAGGTCTGGTGGTGGCTCCCAACCAGACGCTGACTCTGGGTCACGCTCCCGCCGGAGCTGCCGGCGTGGCCGCCGGTTTCTACCAGCTCAGCCAGCGTTTTGCTGCCGCGCTCTGTTCAGCTGCGGCTGCAGGCATGTTCCTTCAGGCCCACGGAGCCGTCACCGGCCAAGCAGCCAAGGAAGCCTTCCATCAGGGCATTGTCCTGTGCTGCATCCTGTTGGGCGCCGCGCTGGTGGCCGGCGGACTCGACTGGCTCCGCGAGGCGCGCAGCCCCGGCAACGCAAGTGCCGCCGTCGTGGTTTCCATAACGGAAGTCACGACGGCGGCACTGGCACCTGCTGCGGTGGAACCGGTGGCAGAGGGCCCGACGGCGGGAGGAACCCGCCGCTCGGACGTCACCGAACCCGCGGACGCCTAGGCAGATTCAGCCGGAGGCGCGGTGGGTCCGGTGGTGGGGACGCCTGCGTCGCGGAGGGCCGGGAAGCCGCCGTCGACATGCACGGCGTTGCCGTAGCCCAGCGCCTTGAGCTTCTCCGCGACAGGCCGGGATCCGTTCACGGAACCGCAGAAGACCACGATCTTCTGATCGGTGCCGGTGACCTGTGCAAGGCGGTGCGGCGAGTGCGGCGCGAAGTCCTCTTCCACATGCTCGCGGTTTACTACTACGGCGCCGGGGACTGCGCCTGTGCTGGCACGGCCGCCTTCGCTGCGGACGTCGATCAACAGGACGCCGTCCTCGATCAGCGCAGCGGCTTCCTCTGCGGTGATGAGCTGGGCGTCTTCCTGGGTTTCCGTGCTTTGTACAGTCATGGTGCTCCTTGTTTGGTGATTGACAGGTTCAGAGGCCCCAGGCCTCGGCGAGCAGCTGGTAGGAGTTCTCGCGGTCGGCAGGGTCGTGGGCAATGGTGGTGATGAGCAGTTCCTGGGCCCCGGTGGCGCGCTGGAGGGTGCGTAATCCGTCGCTGACCTGATGCGGGTCGCCCACGAACCGGGTGTCCAGGCGGTCCTTGACCAAGTCGGCTGCTTCCGGGTCCAGTGCGAAGTCAGCGGCGTCCTCCGGTGCGGGGTAGGGGATGGCGCCCTGTCCGCTGCGGATGCCGTGGACCCATTGGGCATACCCGCGGCCAATGCGGCGGGCACTGTATTCGTCGGGCGCAACCAGGACATCGGCGGAGACAATCACGTGCGGTTCCTGCAGCGATTCCGAGGGCTTGAAGTGGGCACGGTACTCGGCGATGGAGTCCAGCACCGTCGCGGGAGCCACGTGGTAGTTGGCGCCGAACGGCAGGCCCAACTTCCCTGCGAGCCTCGCGCTGGGACCTGCCGTGGAGCCGTGGACCCAAAACTGCGGGGACTGGCCCAAAGCGGGGGTGGCGGTGACTTCCTCGCCGTGCCTGGTCCGATAGTCGCCCGTGAAGAAGCCGATGATGTCCTGGACGTCGTTCTCGAAATTGTCCGTGTCTCCGGGGAACCGGCCCAGGAGTTCACTTTGCAGCCGGAACTTCCGGGGAAGGACGGCGCCAAAGATCGGGCGGGGAGCGGGGACCACCAGCCCCTCCACGACGCGTTCCTCCGGCTCCTGGTCTACAGAAGGTGAGGGTTGGCCCGGGGCCGGTTCGCCCGGGGATTTGGGCGGCCCGGAACGGCCAAAGCCAAGATCCAGGCGGTCAGGGAACACCGCTGCCAGGGTGCCGATGCTCTCCGCGATCTGCAGTGGCCGGTAGTTGCCCAGGAGTGTGGCTGCCGTGCCAACCCGGATGGTCTTCGTTGCCGATGCCACGAGTCCTGCCAGCACATGCGGCGCCGATCCTGCAACACCGTCGTTGAGGTGGTGTTCGGCGAGCCAGTACCGCGAATAGCCCGCTGCCTCGGAGGCGACAGCCAAGGCGAGAGTGCTGCGCAGGGCATCGCCGGAGCTCTGGTTGGCGGAGACCGGGCTGAGGTCGAGGACTGACAAGGGGATCACGGGAGGCTTCGGCATGCCATGACACTACGGAGCGGCACGGCGGGGCCAAAGCCGGTTTGTCACCCGGCTCAACTGGACTCAACGCGGCTCAACCCGGCGCAACGGATCGTCACACGGTCGCGGCGTTCCCTTATGCGCGTCTAGGCCTGGCCGGGCAGGCCTCCGCTCATGGGCGGGATGTATCCGGGGCGGCCCTTTTCTTCTTCTTCGGTTCTTTCAGCCGCGCTGTGGGAGTCACTGGCTGCGGTTTCGTCCGAGTCGCCCTCCACATCCACCAGCCCGTTGGTCTGGTCGAACGGGTGGGTGACCGGATCCAGGGTGTCCTCGCTGGCGGCTCCTCCGCCCCCGGTCCCGCTGCCTCCGGTCGCGCCGGTTCCGGATGCCGCCGCTCCCGCCATTCCACCTGCCGCAGTACCCGCGACGGTGCCGTCGGCGTCCGTGATGCGTGCCGCCGTCGTGCCGTCCGCCGGGGTGGCTGTGCCGTGCTTTTCCACGTATTCCTTAAACTTCTTCAAGTCCGACTCCGCCTGCCTTTCAACTACATGCAGTTTGTCGCCCAGGAATTCCAGAACCCCATGGGGTTCGTATTCCAGGGTCAGGTGCAGGGATGTCTGTCCGGGTCCGGCTTCCTTGAAGTCCACCCAGCCGGCGTTCTTGGCGCCTTCCACGGCAGCCCATGCCACGGCCCGGTCCAGATCCTGCTGCACGATTTTGGCTTCCCAGCGGCGGTGGACGCCGGCGATTTCCGCCACCCACTCGAGGCGGTCGCTGCCGAGCCGCGTGACGCGTTCCACGCCGCCCATGAACTGTGGGAAGTCCTCGAACTGCGTCCAGTGCCTATAGGCCGTGCTCACCGGAACGTTGACCAGGATTGTCTAGTTTACCTTGGTGGTCACCATGTCCTCCTCTGACTCGCTACGGAATTGTCAGCATACTTACAGTATCGATCTTTCCGTGGCGGAGCCAGAGGTCCAGGTGTCGGAAGGCGCCTCGCTCGCCGTTGAGAGGTCTTGACGCTCCGGCAGGCCGGGAGTATCGTACAACCAAATGGTTGTAGATCAGCTCAGTAAAGACGCCGAATTGGACCGCTTGTTCCAGGCGTTGGCCGATGCCACCAGGAGGGACATCGTGGCGCGGGTGACGGCCGGGGAGTACTCGGTGTCCGGCTTGGCTGCCCTCTACGCCATGAGTTTCGCGGCCGTACAGAAACATGTTGCGGTCCTGGAACGTGCCTCCCTGGTGACCAAGGAGAAGCGTGGGAGGGAGCAGATCGTGCGGGGAAACCATGATGGACTGCAAAAAGCCCGGCATCTGTTGGATCAATTCGAAATGATCTGGCGGCAACGCGCCGACCGGATCGCGGACCTGCTCGCTGAAGATGATGAAAGGGATCTGCCATGACTGTAGTCAGTGTGGACAAGGATGTTGAGGCCCTGAGCCTCACTGTTGTCGCCGAGTTTGATGCCGACGTCAAGCGCGTCTGGAGAATCTGGGAGGACCCGCGGCAGCTCGAGCGCTGGTGGGGGCCGCCTACCTGGCCGGCCACCTTCGAAGCCCACGATTTCACGCCAGGTGGCAAGGCTGCCTACTACATGACCGGCCCGGACGGCACCAAAGCCCGCGGCTGGTGGAAGTTCACGGAAGTCAACGCCCCGGACCACCTGGAGTTCGACGACGGCTTCGCCGATGAAAACGGCGACCCCGCCGACGAGTACGGCGTCACGCACGCCACCGTTCGCCTGGAGCCAGTGGGCGACCGCACCAGAATGACCATCGTCTCCAGCTTCGAATCCGCGGAGCAGCTTCAGCAGATGGTGGAGATGGGCATGGAGGAAGGCCTCCAGGAGGCCATTGGCCAGATCGACCAGCTCTTGGCGGAACCAGCCAACGCCTAGCAGCGCATGTTCCGGCTTTAGGTGCCGGGCACCCAGGAATCAGCCGACGACGGCGGGACGTCCCGCCGTCGTCGGCGTATGGTTTAAGTCCCGGCCGCCTTTTGAAACGGACGTGAGCCATGGCGCGACTGATCATCATGGGGCCGCCAGGCTCCGGCAAAGGAACCCAGGCTGAGTTCCTGGCGCGGCATTTCGCGGTCCCGGCGATCTCCACGGGTGACCTTTTCCGGGCCCACGTGAGGGACGGAACCGCTTTGGGAACCGAGGCCGGCAGGTACATGGACCACGGCGAGTTCGTCCCGGACCACGTCACCACCGCCATGCTGCGCGAACGCTTGGAAGCCGACGATGCCGGAGCGGGCTTCCTGTTGGATGGCTACCCGCGTACCGTCGCGCAGATCCAGGCCCTGGATGACGTCCTGGGTTCACGGAACCAGGCAGTGGAGGTGGTCCTGGCGCTTGCGGTGTCCGACGACGAACTGTTGGAACGCATGCTGCAGCGGGCCCGTGAGCAGGGGCGCAGTGACGACACCGCACCTGTCATCCAGCGCCGCCTCGAGTTGTACCGGGAGCAGACACAGCCGGTGATTGCGGCCTACACGCAGCGCGGGATTCTCCTGCGGATCGATGGTTCGGGCGATAAGGATGCCATTACTGCTACTGCGATCACGGTCGTGGAGGAGGCCTTGGACCGGCTGGCCCGCGGTGGCTGACAGGCTGCGGCCCCAACGATCCATTGCCCGCCGCAGCCTCCACGCCGACAATAGGTTGTGAGGGGCAGTAGAAGGAACAGGGCCATGAACACTCCTGAGTCCCGCCGGCTTCGGGACCTTGTCTACCAAACGCTGGCCGCGGAAGGGAGGGCTCCATCAGTCCGTGAGCTGGCCCGACAGACGGGCCGCCCGGTGGATGAAGTTCAGCGCGACCTGCACTTTTTGGCAGACCAGCACGCACTGGTCCTTACCCACGATGGCGACGCTGTGCGCATGGCACATCCGTTCTCGGCCGCGCCCATGGCTTTCGTGGTGACGCCGCAGGACGGCCGGGATGACCGGCGGTGGTGGGGCGGCTGCGCATGGGATTCCTTTGGCATCAGTGCTGCCCTGCACTTGGACGTCCGGGTGGATACCGGCTGTCCCGAATGCGGGGCCCACGTGAGCTTCGAATGCGGGCCGGCCTCACCGCCGCCTTCCGGGCTGGCAGTCAGGTTCCAGCGGCCCGCAAGGGAGTGGTGGGACGACGTCGTTAAAACCTGCACCAACATCCGGATGTTCTGCGACCCAGGGCACGCAGAACAGTGGACGGAGGAGAACGCGCCGGGTTCGGGCTACATCACGGCCGCATCCACGGTCTGGGAGCTGGCGGCACCCTGGTATGGAGATCGACTGGCGCCGGACTTCCAGCCCCATTCCCGGGAGTACAACCAGCAACTCCTGGAAGAGTGCGGCCTGACCGGGGATTTCTGGCGATTGCCCTGATCCCTACAAAGCGGACGCCGCAGGCAGCTCCTGGCTTAGGGCATGCAGATATGCAGCGAACCCTTGGGGTGCCCGTGCATGCGTGCGTCCCGAGGTGATGATCCGCAGGGTGTCAGTGGCCCTGACCCGGTGGCCTTCCCTTAGGAGCAGCTCCGCCAGGACCCGGTCCTCGTGGGCGCGGAGACGGGGGAATCCTCCCACCGCCAGGTACGAGGACGCCCTGACGCCAAAGTTGGCTCCGTGAATGTGGGGATGGTCCTCGTGGAAGGGGTGCAGTTCCAGCCAACGGTGCAGGAGGGCAGGCTCCAGGTCCTGCGCGTTTGGTTCCACGGAGCCCAGAATGGCATCCACCCCGGAATCTGCCATCCTGACGTGCCCCACCAGCCAGTCTTCCGGAACGATCGAGTCCGCATCGGTGTTGGCCAGCCACACGGCAGCCCTTTCATGCCGCAGCGTTTCCAAAGCTGCCCCTATGCCTGCCGCGCGGCTTTCCCCGGTGCTGCGGACATCGACGGCAACCATCCCAAGCCGTGGGTCTGCCGCGGCGAATGCGGCTGCTATGGCCGCCGAGCCGTCAGTGCAACTGTCCAGGACGACGGTGATGGAGACGGTAACGTCCGGGCAGTGGTGAGGCAGCGCATCTGCTGCCCGTTGCAGGGCGGTGAGTGCCGGACCGAGGTGTTGTTCCTCATTGTGTGCCGGCAGCACCACGGCCGCATGCTCGATCGCACGCCCGGTCATGCCGGACCGCCGGGGGCCGTGAACACTTCCAGGATGAAGTCCTTCTCGTGATAGGTGCCATGTACTGGCCAACCAAGGTGGCCGCGCGCCATGGTGTGGACCGCTTCCCCGTCCAACTGCCATCCGACAATAGGGTGCCGCCAATGGCAAAGCAGCAAGGTGCCGCCCGGATCAAGGGATTCGCTGATCCTGTGGAACAGCCTGCCCAGTTCATCGGGTGCCAGGTAATAGCCGACCTCGGATACCACCACAAGGTCGAATGCTCCTTCCGGCCACTCTGCGGGGACGGTCATCTGCCTGGCTTCGGCTCCGTCCACAGCAGCAAGCCGATTCCTTGCCCGGGTTGCGGCGGTGCTGCTCGCATCCACGGCAGTCAGTTCCCGGCAGCGGCCGGTGAGTTCGACGCTGAGCGTCCCAATGGAGCAGCCGACCTCGAGCCCGCGCACGTACTCCTCACGGGGAAGCGCGGCGAGCGTCAGGGTGCGTTTGCGCCGCTCGTACCAGGAAGTGGTGTAGTTCCATGGATCGTCCGCCCGGGCATGGACTTCGTCGAAAATCCGCTCGGCGTCTGCTGCGGCATTGGTACCGGTAACCGGCGGGCGCCAGGCGAAGGTCTCCCACGGCCGGGAAAAGTGCTCCAGGAAGGTTGCGGACAGCAAGGTCCCGTCACCGGGTTCGGGTGACAGGGGGTGTGTTTGTGACACGTGGGCGCGCATGGCCTTGGCCTTGGCGGCTTGCTCGTCTTCCGTCAAGGGAACGCGCACCCAGGAGCACCAGGTACTGTCTTCCGGCGGTGCCCACAGCCAGTACCAGACGGGGTATTCGAGCAGCCCGTGCCCTCCCGCAGCGGCAACCTGTGCGGCTATGGATCCGAGCGCGTCATGGTCCGTGTGCCCGTCGGAACGGTACGGCGCCACGATCACCACATTCCCTGCAGGGGCTCCGGATTCGGTGATGGTCTCCTGCAAAGCCTTGGCGATCCGTTCACGGGACGCAGCCAGCCGCCCGTCGGGCAGTTCAAGGAACCGCCACGCCGCGCCGGGTGCCAACCCGGACACAGCCGTGTGGAACTCACTGAGCCGGACAGCGGCAAGCCGTTCCGGCGTCGTGGTTCTTGACTCAGGGTGCGATGCTTCGCCGGCCGTGCACAGCAGGAAGTGGACGGTCGCCCCGGCTGACTGGACCTTGGCCACCAAGCCGCCGGCGCCCAGCGATTCGTCGTCCGGGTGCGCGGCCAGCACCACGAACGTCATCGAGGCGAGTTCGTTGGCATCGAGGGGCAGTTCGGGAAGGGACGGCACGCCGGAGGCAGCCCACGCCGACTCCGGTGTGCCGGTGTCCGTGTGCGAAAACGTCACCACTCCCTGTCCCCTTTGAACGTCAGGGCGCCCAGCTGGGAGTCGTCGCGCATGGCATGGTGCTGGCGGATGTACAGGGACAGGTCCGCCATGCGCTTGCCGTAGGTATCGTTGAACGCCAGCGGGCCCGGGCCGAGGTTTTGGGTCACCACGGTTTGGATGCGCTCGACGGCGGCGGCCACAGTTCCGCGGACGCGCAGGGCTTCGCTCCAATGGCTGGAACCTGCCGGCTCGTCGGAATCCCAGGCGTCGATCCGCTCGGCGGCGCGGGCGAGGGTGGAGGCCACGGCGCCGATGAGCCGGTCCACTTCGCCCAGGTGGGCCAAGGCAAGCTGGTCAGGCTCACGGCCCCTCTCCGCAGCGGTTGTCAGTGAATCCGCGAAATCGCGGGCCAACGCCACCGCTCCGCCAAACCAGCAGGCAGCAACTCCCATGCCACCCCACGCAAAACCGGGTCGTTGGTGGTACCAGCCGGCGCTTTGTAATGGCGTTGCTGGAACCTGGTGGAAGTGGACCGTTCCGCTGGGGATTTCCTTGAGGCCCCGGCTGGTCCAGTCCGGGTCTTCGCAGGAAACGCCCGGGTGTTTGAGGTCGACGGCGAAAGCAGCCCTTCCCTGGCCGTCGGGGAGGTGGGCCGTCACCACGGCGCCGTCCAACACCGCCGCAAGTGAACACCATGGCTTGGAGCCGTCCAGGACAACGCCGTGGCCGGCCTCGGCGGCCAACTGCATTCCGGGTCCTTCAGCGGCGAAAACGCCCCAGGTCCCCGTGGGTGCCGGGAGGCCCGCCTGCCCATGGATGTGCAGGGCATCCAGGTGCGGCTCAAGGATCCGCGCCGCCGCCACATCAACCGCTGCCACGGATGCCAGGACTTCCCACAGTTGGGCAGTGTTGCCTTGCCCCGGGTGGGGTGCCGTGGATCCAACGTCCCCGGCGATGGCCAGCAAAGCCGGGACGTCGCCTACCGCATCCTGCACTCTCTGCAGCAGGGGATGGAGGGCCTGCAGTTGGGCGGGTTCGGAACTGATGCGTACTGCATGGACCTCGGCGACGGGTTTGCCCATGTACTGCCTCCAAACTGTGGATCGGTTTGGCACCAACCTACCCTAAGGAACCTTATCGTCGGGTTGCCTGAGGCAAGCGAACGACGGCGGGTGGCCGCCCGCCGTCGTTCGGTTTCTGTTGGGGGGCTGCCACTCATGGATGTGGGCCCACAACGCTCCGCACCCTCGCGAAAGTTCCCACTTGTCGTTCTGTGAAGCCGGCTCTTCACAACCTTTGTCAAGCGCGTCACATCCTCTTGTCACCACGTATGACAAGTTTTCTAGGCTTGGGGGTGTCCACCTTCCCGAGCCAAGGAAACTCCATGCCGCAACCATCCAAGACCGACGCCCACAGCCCGCCCCGCACCGAAAAAACCAAGAGACCCAGCTTCCTGGGCAACCTCGGTGCCGACCTTCCGGCCTCTTTGGTCGTCTTCCTCGTGGCCCTGCCCCTCTCCCTCGGCATCGCCGCAGCATCGGGTGCCCCCGTCATGGCCGGGCTCATTGCCGCCGCCGTGGGCGGGATCGTTGCCGGAGCTCTGGGCGGTTCCGCGCTCCAGGTGAGCGGCCCCGCCGCCGGACTGACCGTCGTCGTCGCCGGTTTGGTAGCCGAGTTCGGCTGGCAGGTGACATGCGCCATCACGGCAGCGGCCGGCGTCGTACAAGTACTCCTTGGCCTGGGCCGCGCGGGGCGGGCTGCCCTCGCAGTGTCGCCCGTAGTGGTCAAAGCCATGCTCGCTGGGATCGGCATCACCATCATCCTGCAGCAGCTCCACGTACTGCTGGGCGGGCAGGCGGCAGGTTCCGCCGTCGAGAACCTGACCGCGCTGCCGGCGGCCATCACCAACGTAGAGCTGCACTCCGCGCTGTTGGGCCTGGCCGTGGTCGCCATTCTGCTGGGTTGGAAATACCTGCCGGCCGCTGTCCGGAAAATTCCCGGCCCGCTGGCCGCCGTGGTTGCCGTAACCGCTCTGGCCGTCGCGGTCGCACCCGGAGTGGAACGCATCAGCTTCACCGGGTCGATCTTCGACGCTGTTGCCCTGCCCAGCCTGCCGGAGGGCAACTGGCGTGCCGCCGCCATGGCCGTCATCACCGTGGCCTTGATCGCGAGCATCGAATCGCTGCTCTCCGCCGTTGCCGTGGACAAGATGCACGGCGGCTCCAGGACCAACCTCAACCGTGAACTCGTGGGGCAAGGCTCCGCCAACATGGTCTCCGGCATGATCGGCGGCCTGCCTGTGACCGGTGTGATTGTCCGCAGCGCCACCAACGTCGAAGCCGGGGCCAAAAGCCGCACCTCCGCCATCCTGCACGGCGTATGGGTGCTGGTCTTCTCCGCCCTGTTTGCCGGCCTGATCCAGCTGATTCCTATGTCCGTGCTCGCAGGCCTGCTGCTGGTAATCGGCGCCAAGCTCATCAAGGTTGCCGACATCAAGACAAGCCTCCGTACCGGCGACCTCCTGGTCTACGCCGTCACGCTGCTGTGCGTCGTGTTCCTCAACCTGCTCGAAGGCGTCATCATCGGGCTGGCGCTCGCGGCCCTGTGCGTGCTGTGGCGTGTCCTCCGCGCCCGCATCAACGCGCACGCCCCGGTGGGTGACGGGCAGCCGTGGCGCGTGACCATCGAGGGTTCCTGCAGCTTCTTCGCCCTCCCGCGCCTGAACCGGGTGCTCCATACAGTTCCCGAAGGCAGCGACGCCGTGGTGGAACTCAACGCGGACTACCTGGACCACGCCTTCCGCGAAGCGCTGGTCGCGTGGCAAACGCAGCACCACAACACCGGTGGCACGGCCACCATCGAGGAACACGGAACCACGGTCTTCCGCGACGCCGCAGACAACACACCGCAACGGCAGGACCCGCGGGAATTCCCGCTGCCGCCGAGGACGTCCTGGCAGCCTGCGGAGCCAGCCGGCCAGGCAGAGGACGACGACGGCGGGCAACCACCGCTGCGGTCAATCCTCCTGGGCATCGACAAATACCATCGGCGCCACGCAGACAAGGTCCGGCCCCTGGTCCAGGACCTCACGGACGGACAGAACCCGGACACACTGTTCGTGGCCTGCGTCGATTCGCGGGTGAACCCGAACCTCATCACCAGCAGCGGCCCCGGAGACCTGCTGACCCTGCGCAACATCGGCAACGTGGTCTGCAGTGATGACCATGATGCGTCCATCGACTCCGCCCTGACGTTTGCGGTGAAGGCGTTGTCCGTGGAGTCGATCGTGGTCTGCGGGCACTCCAACTGCGGAGCGATGAAGGCCGTGATGGCCGATGCCGAAGGCGCAGCACCAGCGTTGGGATCCGGGTTTGATGCCTGGCTGGACCATGCCCGGCCGAGCTACCGGTCCCTGGTGGAAGGCCATCCGGTAGCGCAGGCCGCTGCTGCCGAGGGATACAGCAGGCTGGACCAGTTGAGCATGGTCAATGTGGCCGTGCAGCTGCAGAAGCTGGCCGAACACCCCGTTACCGGGCCGGCACTTTCTTCCGGGCGCGTGCAGGCGACGGGTTTGTTCTACGACATCTGCACCGCGCGGGTGGTCCTGGTGACACCGGAGGGGATCGAACAGCTGGATCCGAGCATGGCTGTTCGATAGCCCGGACCGCCACCACCCACTTTGAGGGCGTGCCGCCACCACCTACTTTCACCACAGGAGCGCCCCGACACGCCGGCCCACACGGCGTGCCGGGGCCCTTGTCCATTCAAAGTGGGTGGTGGCGGCACGCCTGTTTGGGCCTCCCGGCTTTGGGGAATACTGGAAAGAGACCCACGATTCCCCAAATCCCGGGAAAGGCGGTGCGGACCGTGGTCAATGAGGGCAATGCCAGACGTCGGTTGGAACGGGCTGCGGAGCTCAGGGCCGGCCGCACTGCGGGTGGCCAGGATGCCCGGGAGCGAGCCGAACTCGATGCCGATGACGCCCTGCGTGAGAAGCGCCGGAAGGTCAATGAAGCCGCCCGCGCCGACTACCTCGTGCGCGAAGCCATGTCCCAGGGAAAATTCGACAATCTCAAGTACGCGGGCAAGCCCATCCCCGGCCTCGGCAAGGGCTACGATCCCGACTGGTGGGTCAAGGGCCTCATCCAGCGCGAACAGATCAGCGGCCTCGGACCACCCGCCATCCTTCTTCGCACTGAGGATGCAGAGCTGGACGCCAAGCTCGATACATTCCTCATGGAGACGCAGGTCCGGGAAACCGTGGAGGATTTCAACAAGCGCGTGATCGAGGCCCGACGCCAGCTGCAGGGTGGTCCTCCGGTCATCACCAAGCTGCGTGACGTGGACCAAGAGGTTGCCCGGTGGAAGGAACGCCGGGCTGCAGCGGCCCCACCGGAACCGGAACCCGGACCGCCGTCGAAACGCACGTGGTGGCACCGCCTCTGGAACGGCCCGGACCCAACTAAGTAGCAGCAGATGCCGTTTTGAGCGTCCAAAACGGCATCTGCTGCGACCCAGTTGGGTATGAGCCGGGCTATTGCTTGATGAGCGAGGCGAGGTGTTCCTGCTGCTGGCGGACGTGGCCGTTGGACACCAGGCCGAACTGGTAGGCGGACTCGGCGTGCTGGGTCAGGTCCACACCTGTTACCTCGTGCTCGTGGGCCACGCGGAAGCCGATGGTCTTGTGGATGGCCCGGCCAATCACCAGGGTGCCCAGGCCGGAGACCAGGATCGTGACCAGGACTGCGACGGTTTGGGCAATGAGCTGCTGCGGGCCGCCGCCGTAGAGGAGGCCACCGCCGACGCCGTCCACGGGCAAGGCAATGAAGCCCAAGGACATGGTGCCGATCACGCCGGCACCGAAGTGCACACCCACTACGTCCAGGGAGTCGTCGAAGCCGAACTTGTACTTGAGGTCAACGAAGACCGCACACGCGGCACCAGCGACCAGGCCCAGGCCGACGGCGGCGAGCGGGCTGATGTTTGCGCACGACGGCGTGATGGCCACCAAGCCGGCGACGACACCGGATGCCGCACCCAGCGAGGTGGGGTGGCCGTGGCGGATCTTCTCGGTCACCAGCCAGCTGAGCATGGCAGCAGCGGGAGTTACCAAGGTGTTGATCCAGATGAGGCCGGCCTGCTCGGCAGTGGTTGCCGCGCCGCCGTTGAACCCGAACCAGCCGAACCACAGGATGGCGGCACCGATCATGATGAACGGAACGTTGTGCGGGCGGGGGTTGGGATCCTTGGCGAAGCCGTGACGCTTTCCCACGATCAGTGCGAGGACGAAAGCTGCGGTTCCCGAGCTGACCTCCACCACGGCACCCCCGGCGAAGTCGATCACCTGCCCGAAGATGTTGGTCAGGGCGCCGCCCGCGCTCATCAGGCCGCCGCCCCAGATCATGTAGGCCAGGGGGCAGTACACCACGGTCACCCAGATGGGCACGAAGACCGCCCAGGCTCCGAACTTGGCGCGGTCGGCGATGGCGCCGCTGATGAGTGCAACCGTGATGATCGCGAAGGTCGCGGCGAAGCCCACCTTGATCAGGTCCGCCGATCCCATGAGGTCCTGCAGGCCGAAGTGAGCGAAAGGGTTGCCGAACAGGCCCAGGAAGCCGTCACCGGTGGTCATGGAGTAGCCCCACAGGACCCACACGACGCCGACGATCCCTGCGGAGATGAAGCTCATCATGATCATGTTCAGGGCTGCCTTGGCGCGGGTCATGCCGCCATAGAACAGGCCGAGGCCCGGAGTCATGAATAGCACCATCGCCGATGACAACATCAGCCAGACGTGTTGCGCAGAGATCTCCATCTGCGTTCCCTTCTGAAAACCTGTCCGAAACGGGCCGTGGTAGTCCGGCCCTCACTAACCCCCGATCAATAGTCGGTGAGCTATGTTTCAGACTCAGAAGAGCCAAGTTGCGGAGAAGTTACAGAAAACGCGCTGACGTGAAGATCACGTGACTGTGATGTTTCGGGGATGTTACCGGCGCTTCTCCCGCGGTCCTGCGGGATAGCCTCCGCGCCGGGCAGCAACGATGATCGCCAGGGCTACCGCGGTGGGCAAGGCTGCCGCCAGCGGCACCAGTTGGGCACCGGCCGTGGTGAGGGCCAGGGCGCCATATCCAGCGCCCACCGCGATGCCCAGCTGGATGGTCACCACGGTGAGTCCGTTGGCGGCGTCCTTGTGCTCGCCCCCTGCCTGGAGGATCGCGGCCTGGTTGTAGATACCGATCGCCCCGAAGGCGATGCCCCACACTGTCATCAGCGCGAACGCGCCCACCCAGGTGCCGCCCAGCAGCGGCAGGAGGGCGAAAGCGAGCAGGAGGAGCCCGACGGCGGCAATCACCGAAAGCCTCGGCCGGGAGTCTGCCGTCAGACCCGCGATCCAGATGCCCACGAGGCTGGACACACCAACCACCGAGAGGGACAAACCTGTTGCCGCTTCGGGCAGCCCGGACGCCAGGAGGAACGGCGCAATGTAGGTAAACAGTGTGAAGTGAGCCAGCAACAGCAGCGGCCAGGCAGTGGCCACGGCAATGACGCCCGGTAGCTTGAGTGCCGCCCGCAGTGATGATGCTTTGCTGCTGGTGCCATCGGTGGCCGGAGGCAGCAGCCAGAAAGCCAGCAGGGCAAGGAGTGCGCTGACGCCGGCAAGGATCACAAAGGAAGCCCGCCAGGTCATGAAGGTGCCCATGAGCGTGCCGATCGGCGCCCCGACTGCCAAGGCAATGCTGTTGCCGCTGAAAACCACGGCCATGGACTTGCCCACCGAATGGGCTGGAACGATGCGCGCTACATAGGGTGCCATGCTGGACCACAGCATGCCGTGGGCAATGCCGCCCAGGAGCCGGGCTGCCACGGCAATTTCAAGGGTGGGGCTCAGTGCCAGCAGAACGTTGCTGAGGGCGAAGCTGAGCACGGTGGCCACGAGCAGGGTCTTGCGTGTGAACCGGCCCGCCAGGAAGCGCGAGAGCGGCAAGGCCGTGAAGACGATGACGGCTGCGTAGGCTGCGGTCAGCGAACCCACCGCCGACTCCTGCACACCAAGGTCGCGGCTGATCTGGGGGAGCAGGCCTGAGGGGAGGAGTTCCGTGGTCACAGCGGTGAAACCGGCGGCAGCCAGGACCAGGAGGCCCGGCCACGGGATCTTGGCGGGGTGGCGGGTTGCGCCGGAGTGCTGGGTCACGGAAGTTTCGACCACGGCAGGGTCCTGCTTCAAAAGAGCTCCTTTGGGGGTTTTGCCACACTGGGACGTTAGCGTGAACAATTCCTACGCTACGCAATAAGTGCCCTGTGGTGGGAGTGTCTGTCAGACACCCCCACCCCAGGCAACAAACGTGGACACGTTGCGCTTCCTCACGCACACTGGGCCTGTGAAACCCTTCCTGTTGCTGGCCACCCGCGCCGAGGACGCCGCAGCCGATGACGAATACCAGGCCTACTTGCGCTACTGCGGGCTGCGACCGGAGGAACTGGTGCGGGTCAGGCTGGAAGCCGGCCCCATGCCGGCAATCACCTTGGACGACTACTCGGGGGTGATCGTGGGTGGAAGTCCCTTCACCTCAAGCGATCCCATGGAAGAGAAGAGCCAGGCGCAGCGCCGCGTGGAAGCTGAGCTGTCAGTGCTCCTGGACAGGATTGTCGAAGAGGACTTCCCGTTCCTTGGCGCCTGTTACGGCGTGGGAACACTGGGTGTGCACCAAGGCGCCGTGATCGACCGCAGGTTCGGCGAACCCGTGGGCCCTACGGAAATCAGGCTGACACCCGACGGCGAACAGGACCCTCTGCTGAAAGGGGTGCCCTCCAGGTTCGAGGCTTTCGTGGGTCACAAGGAAGCATGCAGCAAGCTGCCCGGCCACGCCGTACTGCTGGCCAGCTCGGCAGCCTGCCCGGTGCACATGTTCAGGATCAAGAACAACCTCTACGCCACACAGTTCCATCCGGAGCTGGACGTGGACGGCCTGGTCACCCGGATCGGCATCTACAAGGACGCCGGCTACTTCCCGCCGCACGCGGCAGACGAACTGATCGGGACGGCCCGCCGGTCTTCGGTGACGGAGCCCATGCGGGTGCTCAGGAACTTCGCGCAAAGGTACGCGCGCCGGTAGCGGACCGCCCACCGCAAGCCGTAGTCACTGGGCGCTCCCGGTCTGTGCGCTCTCCACGATGTTCTCCGTCGCGGCCCAGGAGGCCAGGAGTTTCAAGGCGTCCTCGGTGGGGCTGCCGGGAACTGCGGGGTAGACGGTCAGGGTGTAGCCGGGATCTTCTTCCAGGTCCAGCACCTGGTAGTTGAGCTCCAGCAGCCCCACCACCGGGTGCCTGAAAGTCTTGGCCCCCGTGTAGTGCCGCCGGACATTGTGGGCAGCCCAGCGGATGCGGAACTCCTCACTGCGCATGGACAGTTCACCCACCAGCCCGGCAATCCCCTTGTCGTGTGGGGCACGGCCGGCGTCCCGCCGAAGAATGGCGACGTTGCTGCTGGCCGCCCGTTCCCAATCCGTATAGAAGTCGTGGGACCGCGGATCCAGGAAGATGAACCGGGAATGGTTGGCCGGCCGCGCCGTGGTGCCCCGGTACATGTCGGAGTACAGGGCATATCCCAGCGTGTTTGCCGCCACGATGTCCATCCGGTTGTTGCCGATGAATGCCGGTGCCCCCGTGATGGCGTCGAGCAGGTGCTGCAGTACGGGACGGGCGGTCGCAGCCGATCCGGTGGCCCGCTTGCGTCCGGACTTGTTTGCCGCCCGGGCGAGGTCGTACAGGTGGTCGTGCTCGGCCCGGTCAAGGTTAAGGGCACCGGCAATCGCGTCCAGGACAGAGTCCGAGACGCCGTTCAGGTTCCCGCGTTCCAACCGGGTGTAGTAGTCCACGCTCACCCCGGCCAGGCGTGCCACTTCCTCGCGGCGCAGCCCGGTGACGCGGCGGCGGCCCCCATAGGTGTCAAGGCCCGCCTGTTCGGGGGTGATGCGTCCCCGGCGTGATGAGAGGAACTCCCGTACCTCGGTTCTGTTATCCATACCAGTACCGTACGTGGGAACAGGGCCACGGTGAGAGGGTCTGTCAGGGCCACCGTTGCATCGTCACGATGGGGGCAGAAGCGATCCGCTACGTTGACGTACGACGGCGGCAGTCGCCGTCGTACGTCATGTCACCTAAGGCGGGGCTACCGGAAAGTGAGCCGCTGCGACCCGGACGGGGACGGTGCCGGAGCCGGGGCGGGCGGGGCCGGCGGGGGAGTGAAGGCGCCGCTGGGGTAGAGGGCCGTGGCCTCCATCATGAAGTTGGCCCACTGGGGGCCGGCGATCATGTAGCCATCCAACGACTTATAGAACTTGCCGTTGATGGTCACGTTCTGCCCGGCCCGCTGCTGGCCCGCGGTAGTGTCCCCGAAGAACGACGCCGTAGCCAACGTGGTGGTGTACCCGGCAATCCAGGTGGCACCGTTGTTGTTGGACGTGCCTGTCTTGGCCGCCACCGGTACCCGGCTCTGGACTTTGGGCTCGATGTACACACCGGAACCCACCTTGAGGACGTCCTGCAGGACAGCGTTGACTCCACGGGCTACCTCGGGCTTGACCGCGGCCCGGCACTCGGGAGTCTGGGCATCGTACTTCCGGCCCTGGGAATCGCTGATGTCCGTGATCGCGATCGGTTTGCAGTAGGTGCCGTCATTGGCGAACGTGGCGTAAGCGCTCGCCAGCACAACGGGGGCAACGCCGATGGAACCCAGGAGGTTGCCGATCTGGTGCATGTTCACGGGCGCGTTATCCAGTCCGCTGTGCAGGCCCACGGCATCCACCATTTTCTGGATGCCGCAGAAGTCCAATTGGGCCGCCGTGGCGAACGTGGCGGTGTTGATCGAGTTATAGAGCCCATAGTTGATGGGCATCGGCCGGTAGTAGCCCTCGTCGTTGTTCTGGAGGTCATCGTCCGCGCCCAGGTTCTGGGCTTTTTGGGCGGAGCTGTATCCGCCAAGAACCTTCCCGCAGCTTGAACGCCACGCGAAGCCCACCGGATAGACCCTCCGTGAGGCGTCAACCACAGCCGTGGGGGATTTGCCCTGGTTGAGCCACTCGGCAAAGATGAACGGTTTCATGGTGGACCCCGGCTGGAAGCCACCGGCCCCATTCAGGTCGTAGCCGTTCTCATCCTTCGCGTCCACGTTGAAATTCAGCTGGGTATCGAATTTCCCAGGGGTCGGGACGAACACCGTGTTCTGGGCCATGGCCAGGATCTTGCCGGTGCCGGGCTGGACCGTGGTCAGGGCGGCACCCCATTTGTCCGGATTCTCACCCGCCGATGCGTCCACCTGCGCCTGCGCCACGGCCTGAAGACGGCTGTCCAGGGTGGTGGTGATGGTGAGGCCACCCCGGTACAGGAGGCGCTCGCGGTCGTTGAGGGTGGCTCCGTAGGCCTCATTGTTAAGGATCAGGTGGGAAACGTAATCGCAGAAGTACGTGGCGATCGCGGCCCCGGCACAGCCCTGCATGGAGGGAGTGATCTTCAGTTCAACGGGCGAGGCCACGGCCGCGTCGTGGTCCACCTGCGTGATGTAGCCCTGCTCCAGCATCCTGTCCAGCACCAGGTTGCGGCGGTTGAACGCAGCGTTGGGGTCGGCGGTGGGGTCGTAGATGCTGGGACCGTTCACCAGGCCCGCCAGCAACGCCGCCTGCGGCAGGGACAGGTCCCTGGCCGTGGTGCTGAAGAAGTAGCGGGAGGCCGCTTCAATGCCGTAGGCATTGCGGTTGAAGAACACAATGTTCAGGTAGCCCTCAAGGATCTGGTCCTTGGTAAAGCGCTTCTCCAGTTCCAGGGCCAGTTTGATTTCGCGGAGTTTGTCGCCCATGGTCTTCTGGCCGCTGAGGACCACCTCCTCGGGCTTGCCCTCGGACAGCCGGGACTCATTGAGGACGTTGGTGACGTATTGCTGCGTCAGCGTCGACGCGCCTTGACGGGTTCCCTTGGTCAGGTTGGACGTCAGGGCGCGCATGATGCCTTGGGCATCCACGCCTGGGTGATCACGGAAACGGCTGTCTTCGATGGCCACAATGGCCTGCCGGATAAAGGGCGACATCTGGTCCAACGGAACCTTCACCCGGTTTTCGGCATAGAACGTGGCAATGTGCGCTCCGTCGGCGCTGACCACCGTGCTGCTGAGGGAAGGGGAGTCCACATTCAGCTGGCTGGGCAGGCTCTGGTAAAAACCGACCGAGCCCTTCACTGTGGTGTTGGTGAAGGCGATCACAGGTGCCAGGAACCCGCAGATCAACACACCGCACAGTGTGCTCACCACGAAGAACCCGAAGATCCTCAGCAGGACCTTGCCCAAACCCAACCGTGGACCACTGCTCCGCGCCATTTTTCGTGCCATTCATTCGGGGATGCCGGCTGAAAAGTAGCTACAGAATACGTCCGCGATGACCCTTGATCCATGGGTTGGGTGGCCGAAAAAGGTTCCAAATCGGACTCAATCCAGCGGCAGCGTGACCCTCACGGTCGTTCCCTGTCCGGGCTCCGACTCAATCTCAACTGTCCCGCCGGCGTCGTGTACTGCGATGGACATCAGCAGCAGCCCGAAGCCGTGCCGGCGGCCACTGGGAGCGGCGTGGATCTCGAATCCGTTGCCGTCATCGCTGATGGTCAATTGGATGCCGTGGTAGACGGCGTTCAACCGGACCGTGAGCTGACTGGCTTCGGCGTAGTTCAGGGTGTTGCTGAACGTCTCCTGCGCCACGTGGTACAGCAGGCCCGCAGACTTGGAGGGTATCTCGATGCCGTGATGCGGCGTGTGCCATTGGACGGTCACGCCGGACCGGCGAAGCGGCGCCGAAAGCCTGTCGATGCATCCGGCCACCCCCAAAGCATAAAAATCCACAGGGAGTTGGTCCTGGATGATGCCCTTGACGGCGATCACCTCGGTTGCTGCTGGTGCCTGATCCATTTCTGATCCCCACATCGTTGTGCTTGCTGGATATTCGACGCCGCAACCCCTGTGTATTGGTGCTTCGCCTGGTTCCAGCGTGGCCCCGCAAAATCAAGGATCCTGTTCGTTTGCATCAATTTCGGCTCAAGTTTGGGGGCATGCAGACAGGGCCCGACGGCGGCAGGTGGGGAACCGCCGTCGGGCCCTGTCAGCGTAGGGTCAAGCCGGTTGCGGCAGCCGTGCAAGCAGCAGGCGGCAGGCGCTGGGAATGGGCTGGATGATGTCGACGGCGGTCGCCTCGGCCAGTCGTCGGGCGGTGGCGCTGAGCGGTCCACCGGCGATGATGACAGCCTGGGCACCGTCCGTTCCGGTGGCTGCCCGGACGGCGTCGGCCAACTCAAGGAATTGGCGTTCAGGATCCGCTGCCAGGTCCAGGGGCCCGGACCGGGTGAGCCGGACTCCGGTGAATTGGTCCAAGAACCCGTGGGCGGCCACCAGTCCGGCGAGGGCGTCCACCAGGAGCGGGGTGCTGGTGGCCATGGCGAACCTCCTGGGGCTGCCGTCCGAAGCGTAGGCCGCGGCGTAGATGGACCCCTGGCCGATGCCCACCACCGGAATGTCCAGCTCGTCGGCCAACTGCCTGCGCCCGGGATCACCAATCGCGGCCACCATCACGCCCGCAACCGTGCCGCCGTCGGGACCTGCAAGGAAGCGGTGAACCGCCTCCCTGACGTGTACCGCCGACGTTGCCAGGGCGTCCGGATCGATGATCATCGGCGGTCCGGCAGGTGCCGTAATCCCCACGACGTGGAGTCCGGCAGGATCCAGGGCTTCCTGGGCGAGTTCCACCATCATGACGGTGGTGTTGTGGTTGGTGTTGGGATTTACCAGCAGGATCGTGCGGGCGTTAGTGGCCATGGATCGCAGCCTCCTGGTCGTCTCCGGCCTCCCCGTCTTCCTCCAGCGGCTTGCCGAACGTTTCCGGCGGGAACTGGACTGCGATGGCGAGAATGCAGAACAGCACCGCCAGGGTGGTGAACATGCCCGGCAGCCCGGCGGCATCGAACACTGCGCCGGAGATCAACGGGAAGAGTCCGCCGGAGAGCGAACCCGCAGCCAGGATGATGGACGTTCCAAAGCCACGTGTCCTTGTGGGGTAGAGCTCCGGCGCGAACAGCCAGATGGTGGTGTTCAGGATGATGACGGAGAAGTTGAACAGGACGCCGAAGATCACGATGAAGACGATGTCGTTGGCGAGGAAGGCCATGGACAGTCCGGACAGGCAGCCCAGGACTGCTGCTGCGGTCAGGACCTTCTTGCGGGGCAAACGGCTGGCGAGGTACGCCGCCGTAGCTGCACCCAGCAGGGAACCCGATTGCATGATGAGGGTGAACCACAGGCTGGTATTCACCGCGTAGCCGCGCGAGACCAGAATGGTGGGCATCAGGGTCAGCATGGAAATTTGGGCGGCGTAGGACATGCAGACCGCAATGCACAGCAGGACCGTCCGCTTGAGGAGTTTGCCGCGAAGGGCATCCTTCCAGTGGCCCGTGGATTGTGCCGGGCCCTGGTCCGGAACGGCCGTGATGTAGGTTTCCGGATCGGTGACCGGTCCTGACAACTTGTTGCGCGCCAGGCGGGTGATCACCAGGTTGGCCTGGTCGATCTTGCCCTGCGAAGCCAGGAAGCGCGGAGTTTCCGGTACGAACCGCCGGAAGAACATCACCAGGATGGCGGGGATGAACAGCAGGCCAAAAACCCAGCGCCATTTGTCCGGGCCGTCAAAGAGTGTGAAAACCAGGATGCCGAAGGCGGGGGCCAGCATGTTGCCGAGTCCCGCCGCAGTGACGTTGATGAGGCCGACGGCCGTGCCGCGGTGTTTGGCTGCGAAGAATTCGGCCATCATGATCACGGCTACGGCAATTTCGCCGCCCAGGCCGAAGCCCACAATGAATCGTCCGGCCGCCAGGATGGGGTAGTTCGGGGCCACTGCACAGAGCAGGGAACCACCGGCGAAGATGATGAGGTTGATGACCAGCATGTGGCGCCGGCCGTATTTGTCAACGATCAGGCCTGTAGCAAGTCGGCCGAGCGCTGTTGCCGTGAACGTCATGGTGTTGAGCAGGCCGATTTCGGTGCCGCCCAGCCCCCAGGCTTCACGCAGGACCGGGCCGGTGATGCCGACGGCGTTTTGTTCGAGGGCGTCGAAGAAGACACCCAACAGGATCATGAAGACGATCTGGCGGTGTGCGCCGGTCACCCCGATTTGTTGGTATGCGCCTTCGATTTGTTGGGCCAGGGATCCGGTCCGCGTCGTTGCGGCCTCCCGGGCAAGATCTTTATCCACAGTGCGCTCCTATCCGAGCTCTGAAGGTTCATTCATTGCCACCTGAATGGTTTTCCGTTGTGTGGAAAGGCGATTCCACAGGAAGGAATGTGATCAAGATTACACTTTGGAATACCAGATAGCCATAGATTGGTTATCTGACGGATTGTGACCCTGCTTTGGGATACCAGCAACGCGGAAAAGGGCGGTGGCCCGGGCCGCTACCGTCGGCCGCCCGGGCCCTGCGCCTGGGTGTACTCCCCGGCCGTGACGGTTCCCACCTGGTCTGCGCCGTCGATTGATCCCGTGGTGATCCCGGCCGCGGCATCGGCGCTGCCGCCCGTATAGACGGTGTACGTCCCGTCTTCGGTGATTGCGGCGGATGAGAAGACCAGCGAGGCGCTGGACTTGGTCGTGACGAACGTAGCCGCCACGGCGCCGGAAGCGTCAACGATGTGAATCGGTGTGCCTGCCGCAACCGCCGAGTTGAATGACACTTGGAGCCCTGACTGCGTAGAGGAGGTGCCCGGCGTGACCACCATTCCGGCGCTGCCGGCTGCTGCAACGGTTCCGCCCGTGACAGCCAGTTCACCGTTCACATCCAGGGCACCGTTCCCGTTACTGGTAGGCCCGTTCACCATCACGGTGCCGCCGGAGATGGTGGCGCTTCCGTTGGAGTCCAGCCCATCACCCCCGGCGTTGATGGTCAGGGTTCCACCGGACACATCCACGCTGTAGTCACCGGCCGCCATTTCACCGCCACCCATTCCGCCACCCATGCCCCCACCCGGACCGCCCATGCCGGTATCACCGGAAGTGGAGGACGACCCGCCCGAGGCGTTCACGCCGTCGTCGTTGGACGTTACGGTGACATCACCGCCGGAAACCGAGATGTGCTGCGCCTCCAACCCCTCCTCGGACTGTTCCACTGTGATGTTTCCGCCCGAGACGGACAGCGTGTTGTAAGCCTTCACGCCGTCGTCGCCGGCGTTGACCGTGAGGGTGCCTCCGCTGACCAGGAGCCAGCCGCGGCCTTCGTCCGTGTCGTTGTCCGCCTTCACACCGTCCCCGCCCGCTGCCACCTGGTAGGCGCCGTCCAGGAGCACGGTGTAGTCCTTGCCGCGGATTCCATCGTCCTTGGCTTCCACCGTGACGCTGCCGGACGCCAGCACCAGACCGTCCTTGGAAACGATGCCATCGTTGAACCTGCCGTTGACCGCCAGGCTCCCGGGCCCGGCAATCGTCAGGTCGGCCATCGAATACAGGGCTGCGTTGGGCGCGTCCTCGCCTTGATCCGCGTAGGTGGTTGCGTCGGTGAGGCTGTTGGTGCTGCCCTCTTCCAGGTAGATGATGGCCTCGTCGGCGCTTTGCACCACCACAGGAGAACCGGTTGAGTTACCCAACTCCACGCCGTCCAGAATGATCCGCACTGTGTCCGACTCTCCGGCGGCAACAACAAGCCGGCCGTCACCCAGCGACCCCGTCAACCGGTACGTTCCGGCGGCGGTGATGGTCACCGTGCTGCCGTCCAGTGTGACACCCGCAGAGGACGACGACGTGACCTGGCTGCCGCCGTCGGACAGGCTGATTGCCACTTCGGACGCGCTGTCCCATGTGAGGTCGTCACTGTCGTAGTGGGTGTCTTCTTCGATGGTCGCTGCGGTGACCACCTGCTGCGTGGAGGAGACGGATGCGGACCCGGTGGAGGTGACGGATGCGGACCCGGTGGGCGAAGCCGAGCATCCTGCGAGGGAGAGGGCCAAGGCAGCAGCGGCCAGTGAAAGGGAAGTGCGGTAAGACGGCATGGTGTTTAGTTCCTTCGGTGTGGGGGTTAGCAGGCAGGGCGCAGGGGCATCCGGCGCCGCAGGGTTTGGTTCCATCGGTTGGCGGGAAGTCCGGGGTGGAGGGCGGCCATGCCCGTGGCGAACTTGGAGATACGGCAGGGACGGACACCGTTGGCCCAGAGATGCCTGTCCAGCGGTCCGGGCGCGGAACCGGATTTGGTTTCCAGCACCACCGCTTCATCCAGCAGCCAGGGCCGGCCGCCGGGACGTTGCCAGGTGACATCGGTATCGATGGTCGCCCGGCTGCCTGACCGGGGAAGGTACAGCGTGGTGCGGTTGTAGCGGGTGGACAGTACGGGTTCCAGTGGACCGTATTCTGCGTCGCCGATCGCTGCCGCGAGGGTCTCGTTGACGTAGGCGAGTCCTTCGTCGGTCAGCCTGTCGCGGTCGCCCGGCTCGTAGGGAATGCGTTCCTTGACGGTGGCTTCCCGTGCCCCCTCGGTCTTGACTTCAAGGAAGCTCACATTGCTGTCCACGTAGGTGCGGGTCCGGATTTTGAACCGCCTGCGCCTGCCATGGGCTGCCAGCATGTAGCTGTCCAGTGCGGGGGTGTCGAAGTAGACGGAGTCGTAGTTGAACATCCGTGTCCCGTCCATGTCCAGCACCCTCGCTTCTGCGTGGAAAGTGCCCAGGAGCCGCCGAGCCGTGGCAGAGGGCACCAGGTACTTGCGGTCCACGCGTGTCAGCAGCGCGGCTTCGGTGGTGAGCTCGTCAAGCCCGACGGCGGGCAGTTGGTCAAGGTTCGGAATGATCGGGCTCTGCCCGGGGCGGCTCATGCGGCACCAGCTGTGGTGGTGGAGGAGTGCCGGGCACCGGGCAGTTCCTGAGGTGCCGGGGCGAGCGCGCCGGCCGGTTGGTCGAAACCGAGGGCTGTCCGGGGGAGCTCCGGAATCCTGCGCACTGCGTACCGGACATCCACGATCGTTTTGTCGTTGACGAGGTCAAGTTCCTGAACGGTTGCTGCATGGACGGTTCCGTTGAGGACTTCTTCAAGGCGGGCGGTGAGTTCCTGTTCGTCGCTGATGGCCCGGTCCAGGACTACGGTCTGGTGGCGGTAGGCGGGAAGGACCTTGGGGTTGTCTCCCACGAACATCACCAGCAGTACGAGGGCCATGAGCGACAACGTCAGCCACAGGGGTTCCACGCCAATGCCGGCGATCAGACCCAGGGCCAGGGCGGAGAAGTAGTACGCCACCTCGTGCTGGGCCAGTTCCGTGGACCGGAGGCGAATGATCGACAAGACCCCGAACAGCCCCAGGCCGAGTCCCAGACCGGCAGCGGATCCGGACAGTGCGGTGGCAACTGCGAGGACTCCTGCGTTCATGCCGAGGTAGGACACCACCAGGTCGCGGCGGCGGTGCCTGCGGAGGTAAAGGGCGAGGGTCAGGACGGTGATGGCGGCCAGGTCGGCTGCAATAAGAATGATGGTGTTCATCGGAATCTCCGGAATCTGTTGGTCGGCTGGTTTCCACGATTCCCGGCCCGGCTGTGCTGAAACTGTGCCGGGGCCAAGGCTGGGATATGACTTTCGACGGCGGCCGGTTCAGTAACGTCCTTTGCGGCGGCCTCCGCCGCGCGGGACCTGCCCGCAAAAAGGAACCGCTGCTGGACGGCGTAGCTCACGCCGAGGAGGGCCAACTCGGTGACGAGCTTGGCCGGCAGGTCCGGAACGGCCAAGGAGGTCAGGGACCACATGCTGGCGTAATTGGCAGTCAGAAGGACCAGCACCAGCGCCACGTAGCCGCTGGCAGCCGAGCGAAGTGACTTTTCCTTGCCATGCCCGAACACCAGGTTCCGGTTCACCATGAAATTCACGGCCGCGCTGATGGCTCTGGCACCAACCACCGCCAGCAGCAGGGAATCCGTGAGCGATGTCAGCACCAGGAACGCCACGGTGTCCACCAGGAACGCTGAGAGCGATGATCCCAGGAACTTCAGCAAGGGCGCGTAGATCCTGATCGAGTCGGCCACGGGCCGGAAATGTGATCCCGAGTTGTGGTCCAGGTACACGGTTGCGATCTCTACAGTGTCTATGCCGTAACCCGCATGTTTGGCTTCGAGCAGCAGGTTGAGCTCGTACTCGTAGCGTTGGCCGGGGACGGTCAGCAGCCACGGAATCATGTCCGCGCGGTAGCCACGAAGGCCGGTCTGCGTGTCCGGGAGTCCCTGTCCCGTTGCGAGCCTGAACAGCCAACGCGTCACAGTGTTGCCGAACCTGCTCCTCGCAGGGACAGCACCCGTGAACGTCCGGCAACCCAGGACCATGGACGCGGCGACTCCGCGGAGCCGGCTTCCAACGGCAAGGATGTCGGCAACGGCGTGCTGGCCGTCGCTGTCGGCGCACACCACGTCATGGCCGGGGAACCGCTCAAGGATGAAGGAAAGTCCGCTCTTGAGGGCGTGGCCCTTTCCACTGTTCACGGCGTAACTGAGCACATGGCACCCGAGCCGGGTGACGCCGTCGAACACGTCCTGGAAGGCGGGGCCGGAACCGTCGTCGACCACAATGATGGTGATCCACGGATCGGCGTCCCGGAGGTTGCTGACAAGGGAAATGAGCTCTTGGTCCGGCTCGTATGCCGGTATCAGGATGATCATGGCTACTGGGCGATGTAGAGGATGTCCGAAGTACCGCGCTCCTTGTTCCCGCCGAGCGGGTTGTTCACCAGTGATCCGTTGAAGTACATGGTGGACGAGCCGCCGCCGTCGATGTTGTACGCGGTGGTAGCGCCGAGGCCTTGCATGATTTCCGCCAGCTCCGTCATGGTGACGCCTGCGGAGTAGCCGGGGCTCCGGCCATCCACCACCACGAACACCAAGTGGTTTTGGTCGATCACCCCGACTGCCGTGCGCGGCTGCTCACCCTGGATGGAGTGGTTGCCGAAGTTCGTGTCCACTTCCACGTCTTCGATGCCCGAGGCGATCCAACCGTTCTCCAGCAGGGACGGTCCGAAGGAGAGCGTGTTCCAGACTCCGTCGGCGATGAGTTGGTCGGCCGTCGTGGTGGTCTCGTCATAGACCTTGACCGTGCCGTCTTTGTAGAAGGCGATGCCCTGGCGCGCGCCCTCATCGCGGTACACCACTCCGTTGCGGATCACGATGCCCGTGTCCCGGAAGCCGTAGTAGTCGCCGTTGATCGCGAAGATCGCGTTGTGGTCTTCGGCAATCGCGGAGGTTGTTTCCGTGATGTTCTCGCCGTAAGTGTCTTCGGCAAAGGCGGATTTCAGCGTGGTGGCGTCACTGAGGACGACGTCGGCGACGTAGTAGGTGACGGTGCTGTCACCGCTGCCTGTGGTCACCGTGGAAATGGTGACGCCGGTGTCGCCCTGGGTGTAGCTGGTGTCCGTGACGGTGGCGCTCGCCGGAGTGTCCGCCGTCGTGGTGGTTCCGGCCTGGTTTGCCTCATATTCAGTGACATTGGTGATCTGGGCATGCGGGATGACGAAGCGGTCCAAAGCCCATGCTGCGGCACCTCCCGCAGAGAGGCTGACCGCCAGGACGGCGGAGACGACGGCGCGCCGGGTCCGGCTGCCCTTACAGTGGTCTGTTGTTGGGGGAGTCATGCCTCATTTGTACGGAGGCAGGCTACGCCGGAGGTTTGCTGGACTTATGCGTGGGCTGTGAAGGTTTATGGGCGCAGGCGTTCGGCTTCCCGGGCCGCCTGCTCCAAGCGGTAGCGGTGGGCAGCCAACTCCTCGGAGTTCCGTACGGGGATGTTGGGATCGTTGGGCCGCTGCCCCGCTTGGCCGTCGATGAGCTCCCGGATGATGTCCGCGTGGCCTGCGTGCCGGGCTGTTTCGACGCACATGTGAACCAGGATTTGGTGCAGGGTCACGTGCTTCTTTTCCTCGGACCACCACGGCACCACACCGGGTGCGTCCAGCGGGAGTGCCTCGATGGTTTCGTCGCTGTGCTTCGCGGAGAAGTGATGCAGTTCAATAATTTCCTCGCGGCTCTCGGTGGCCGGAACCCACATGTCCGCATCCGGCTCCGCTGTAAGTTCATACCAGGGCAAAGCGCGATCGCTCGGCCGCCCGAAGGTCTCCCCGAAATAGCCCAACTCCACACTGGCAACGTGTTTCACCAGCCCCAGCAGGTTGGTTCCCGTGGGTGTCATGGGCCGGCGGGCATCGTATTCGCTGAGGCCCTCTACTTTCCCGAGCAGGTCCGCCCGGCGCGTCCGGAGATAGGTGAGCAACGTCGCTTTGGCATCCATGGGAGCACTCTACCGATCCCCGCCTCCCAACTGGGTCGCATTTGTGCGCGTTATGAACGCTCAAAACGCGCACAAATGCTACGTAGTTGGGGCACGACGGCGGTGCTACCGCGGGCTTTTGTCGATGACGCAGAAGCGGTTGCCGTCCGGGTCTTCCAGAACCACGAAGTCCGGTTTTTCCGGGTACAGGTCCCAATCCACATGCGCTGCGCCGAGGCCGATGAGCCGCTCGATCTCGGCAGCCTGGTTGTCCGCGTAGAGGTCCAGGTGGATCCGGGGGTGTTCCTGGACCGGGGTTTCGCTGAACGACAAAGCGAGCTGGGCCCCCGGACCGGAGGCCGGAACAAGAATCACCCACGTGTCATCACCGGGTTCACGGGGCACATAGCCCAAGGCGGACTGCCAGAATTCCGTAGCGCGAGCGAGGTCGTTCACGCCCAGGACAATGCTGCCGATGCTCAACATGTGCCCAGCGTAGTCCCTTGTTGCGGCAGCGGACCGGGTGCAACAGTGGACCATGGCCACCGAAGATGACGTTCGAAGGATCTGTCTGGGCCTGCCCGGCGTGACCGAACGCCTGAGCTGGGAGCAACCGGCCTGGTTCGCCAAGACCCTCATGGCCCGAATGTGGGAAGACGGGGTTGTCACGGTCAAGACCTATGAACGCGAGGCGCTCGCGGGTACTGAACCGGACACGTACTTCTGGACCCCGCACCACGATCGCTCCCCGAACCTGGTCCTCATCCGCCTGGACAGGATCGAAGTGGGAGAACTCGACGAACTGCTCCAGGAGTCGTACCGGATCGCCGGAGCTCTCAAGTAGGCGTACGGCCCGCGTACCCGATCCAACTAAGTAGCAGCAGAGCGCGTTTTGAGCCCTCAAAACGCGCACAAATGCGACCCAGTTGGGTGCTCGGGCTAGACTCAGCCGCATGGGGGACAACAACACACTTGGGGAACACAACACACCGCAGCCTGCACGGAAACTGACCGCCGTCGTCGTGCCTTTATTGGGGCTGGTCGCTGTGCTGGTGGGGGTGGTGGTGGCGTGGACCAGCCTGAACGCGGAGGTGGGGTGGTTCGCCTACGCGCCCCTCAGCAATGAGGTGTTCGTGGGGAATAACGGGTCATTCCTGAGCAAGGAAACACAACTGGGCGTGGCCATATCAGTAGTTGGCCTGATCGTCCTCGCGTTTTGGGCCGGGCTCGCCGTGGGCCGTCGCCGGTAACCGCCTCCGCCAAACCGCCGACTTCGCCGGAAAACGACGAAATCGCCGGAACGTTCCCCACGAAGGGGCAGCGTTCCGGCGATCTCGAGCGAAAATCAGGTGAGCTTCACCTGGCGGTTCATGTCCTTGTACAACAGGTAGCGGAACTCGCCCGGCCCACCCGCGTAGCAAGCCTGCGGGCAGAAAGCACGCAGCCACATGAAGTCGCCGGCCTCTACCTCAACCCAGTCGTTGTTGAGCAGGTACATGGCCTTGCCCTCAAGGACGTACAGGCCGTGCTCCATGACGTGGGTCTCCGGGAAGGGGATCACGCCGCCGGGCTGGAAGGTGACGATGTTGACCTGCATGTCGTGGGCGAGGTCGCTGGAGTCCGTGAACCGCGTGGTCTTCCAGACGTCGTTGGTGTCCGGCATGGACGTAGGCTCGATGTCCTTTTCGTTTGTCACGAAGGACTTTGCCTCGTAGCCCTCAAGCCGTTCGTAGGCTTTGCGGATCCAGTGGTAGGAGACGATGTCGTTGGAGACGTTCTCCACGCCCCACTCGGCACCGGCCGCGAGGTAGGCGTAGCCGCCCTCTTCGAGGTGGTGAAGTTCGCCGTCGAGGGTCAGGTTGAGCTGGCCCTTGGTCACGAACACGACGCCTTCGACGCCCGGCTCGAACTCCGCCTTGGGAGCGCCGCCGCCCGGAGCGATCTCGACGATCAGCTGCGAGAACGTCGTTGCGAAGCCGGAGATCGGCCGCGCGATGATCCAGGAACGGGTGTTGGTGAAGCCCGGCAGGTTGCTGGTCACGATGTCCGTGAGGACGCCCTTGGGGATCACGGTGTAGGCCTCGGTAACGATGGCCCGTTCCGTGGTCAGGTGGGTCTGCGGCGGCAAGCCACCGGTCGGGTAGTAGTAGTTGCCCATCAAGGTGCTCCTTATCAGTGCGAAGTTGGTTGTGCGAGCCGGGGATGCGCCAGTGCGGTCAGCTGTGGAAGTTCGACGCCGGCAAGCGCCTTGACCTCGTCGGTCCCCACTGCGCCGCACTGGACGCCGCGCAGGACGAAGCCGGCAAGCGCACGGGCTGTGGCGGGTTCGTCCATGACGCCGCCTTCGGTTCGCTCGACGTAGTTGCGCAGGCGCAGCGCCGCGGCCGGCAGGCCTTCGCGGTAGAAAGCGTACGACGCCGAGAAACGGCTGGGGAGCTGGGCGGCGTGGAGATCCCAGCCCTGGTAGTAGCCGTTCTCCAGGGAGCGGCGGACCAAACGGCCGTGCAGCTTCCAGGCGTCTTCCACGGCGTCACCCACGGGGATGATGTTGGTGGAGCCGTCGGAGAGGCGGATGCCCGTGCCGGCGACGGCGAGCTGCATGACTTCCTTGGCGAAGTCGGCCACCGGGTGTTCCATGGACTGGTATTCCGCGGAGATGCCGAGGGAGGCGCTGTAGTCGTAGGTACCGTAGTGCAGTGCGCTGATACGGCCGGGCACCACGTGCGGGAGCTGTGCCACGGGAGAGGTTCCGTCCGCACCGAGGATGAGCTGCGGGGTTTCCACCTGCACCTCGAAGCGGAGCCGGCCGGCCGGGAGTCCGAGGACTTCCTCAAGGCGGGACACTGCGTAATCCATGGCCTGGACCTGGGCCACCGTGGTGACCTTGGGCAGGGTAAGGATCAGTCCGGCGGGAAGCTCCCCGGCCTCAGCCAGTGTGGACACGAACAGGTCCAGGGTCTTCAGGCCACGGGCCCGGGTGGGGGCCTCGAAGCACTTGAATCGGATGCCGATGAAGGGCGGAGCCGTTCCGGCCGCAACTGCAGCGGCAACGGCCTTGGCGGCAGCAACGACGTCGGCATCTTCTGCCTCGTCGCCCCGGTCGCCGTAACCGTCCTCGAAGTCCAAACGCAGGTCCTCGATGGGCTCGGAAGCGAGCTTGGCAGCAACCCGGGCCGCGACAGCGGCTGCGAGGTCGGGCTCCTGGCCCAGCAGCTGTCCCAGCTTTTCCAGGCCACCGTGAGCCTCCGCCGTCGCGAGTGCCTGGGCGCCCCAATCAGCCACAAAGGTGGGCGTAAAGCGGTCGGCCGGCACGTAGACGGTGTGGATTGGCTGGCGTGAGCCGTCGTCGCCGGGGTAGTTGCGGTCAAGCAGCTGGTCCGTGGCGGCGAGCTGTTTCTCGATGTGGGCCAGATCGAAAGGGGAGAAGGAACTCATCTCAGCCCACCAGCTCATACGCGGGCGTGGTGAGGAAGTCCGTGTACTCGTCGGAGAGGCAGATTTCCTCGATCAGCTTGGAAGCCGGCTCGTAGTACTTGGTGAAGTTCTCGTCACCGAATTCGATGCGCAGGCGCTCGGTCTCTTCGCCGAGGATCCGGGTCACGAGTTCGCGGGTCACGGTGTTGCCCGTGTCCGCCAGGATGGACTTGTTGCGCAGCTGCTGCCACACCTGCGAGCGGGAGATTTCCGCCGTCGCAGCGTCCTCCATGAGGTTGTGGATGGCCACGGCGCCGCTGCCTGAGATCCAGACGCCGGTGTAGGCGACGGCGACGTAGAGGTTCAGGCGAAGCCCGGCCTCAGTGACGGTACCGCCGGCGGAGGCGACGTCGATCAACTGCTCGGCGGTGACGTTCACCTCGGGACGCTGCTTGTCGATCTGGTTCGGGCGGTCGCCGAGCACGGAGTCGAACACTTCGCGACAGGTGGAAACCAGGTCCGGGTGGGCAACCCAGGAACCGTCGAAGCCGTCGTTTGCTTCGCGGGTCTTGTCGGCGCGGACCTTGTCGAAAGCTGCGGCGGTGACGTCCGGCTGCTTGCGGTTGGGGATCACTGCGGCCATGCCACCCATGGCGAAAGCGCCGCGCTTGTGGCAGGTCTTGACCAGGAGCTCAGTGTAGGCGCGCATGAACGGTGCCGTCATGGCAACGGTGGCGCGGTCCGGGAGGACGAACTCTTCGCCCGCATCACGGAAGTACTTGATGATGCTGAACAGGTAGTCCCAACGGCCTGCGTTGAGGCCCGAGGCGTGGTCGCGCAGTTCGTAGAGGATCTCGTCCATCTCGAAAGCGGCGGGGATGGTCTCGATGAGGACCGTGGCGCGGATGCTGCCCTGCGGGATGCCGAGGTAGTCCTGCGCGAACACGAAGACGTCGTTCCAGAGCCGGGCCTCGAGGTGGCTCTCCATCTTCGGCAAGTAGTAGTACGGACCGTGGCCGTTGAGCAGGAGCTGCTTGGCGATGTGGAAGAAGTGCAGGCCGAAGTCCACCAGGCCGCCGACGGTGGGTTCGCCGTCGATCAGCAGGTGGCTCTCCTCCATGTGCCAGCCACGCGGGCGGGCCACAACAACGGCCAGGGGAGCATCCGTGCGGAGGCGGTATTCCTTGCCCTCGGGGGAGGTGTAGCTCAGGGTTCCCTGGGCTGCGTCGCGGAGGTTGAGGATGGCGTCGATGACGTTGGGCCATGTGGGGGTGGAGGCGTCTTCAAGGTCGGCGAGCCAGACTTTGGCGCCGGAGTTCAGGGCGTTGATGGCCATCTTGGCAGGGGTGGCCGGGCCGGTCATTTCCACGCGGCGGTCCTGCAAAGCTGCCGGTGCCTCGGCAACCTTCCAGTCGCCGTCGCGGATCTCCTGGGTTTCCGGGAGGAAGTCCAGGCGGCTGGTCTCGGCAACCTTCTGGCGCTTGGCCTTGCGGGCTTGGAGCAATTCGTTGCGGGTGCCGGCGAAGCGCTTATGCAGTTCCTCGATAAAGGCCAGGGCTTTGGGGGTGAGGATTTCCTCGGCGCGTTCGATCGGCCGGGGATCTGTGACTGTAATAGCCATGGGAGCGGATTCCTTTGTCTATAGTGCGCTGGTGCTAGCGGGCTGCGTTTGCGTGGGCGGCTGCAGCGACGGCGGCAGCTACCTCGGCGGCAACATGGGGATCGAAGACGCTGGGGATAATGTAGCTCGCGTTGAGCTCGTCGTCAGCCACGCGGTTGGCGATTGCTTCGGCAGCTGCGACCAGCATGTTCGGCGTGATGTCCGATGCTCCGGCGTCCAGCAGGCCACGGAAGAAGCCCGGGAAGGCCAGCACGTTGTTGATCTGGTTCGGGAAGTCGCTGCGTCCCGTTGCCACCACGGCTGCGTGCTTGGACGCGATGGTCGGGTCGATTTCCGGCGTTGGGTTGGCCATGGCGAACACAATGGCGTTCTCGGCCATGGAGGCAACCTGCTCTTCGCCGATCACGTGCGGGGCGCTGACACCGATGAATACGTCCGCTCCCTTGAGGGCGTCGTGGAGGCTGCCGGAGAAGCCTTCCTCGTTGGTGTTCGCGGCAATCCAGGTGCGGTGTTCGTCGTCGTACTTCTCGCCCGAGTGGATGGCGCCCGAGCGGCCGGCGGCGACGATGTGCTGTGCGCCCTGGGCCTTGAGGAGCTGGATGATGGCGGAACCGGCAGCACCGACGCCGGAGACCACGATCTTGACTTCGGACAGCTTCTTGTCCACGACGCGGAGCGCGTTGACCAAGGCTGCGAGGGTAACGATCGCGGTGCCGTGCTGGTCGTCGTGGAAGACAGGGATGTCCAGTTCTTCGCGGAGGCGGTTCTCGATCTCGAAGCAGCGCGGCGCGGCGATGTCCTCGAGGTTGATGCCGCCGTAGACAGGCGCCATGGCCTTGGCAATCTTGATGATTTCTTCGGTGTCCTGGGTGTCCAGGCAGACCGGCCAGGCGTCCACGTTGGCGAACTGCTTGAACAGCGCGGCCTTGCCCTCCATGACCGGGAGCGCTGCGGCGGGGCCGATGTTGCCCAGGCCCAGGACGGCGGAACCGTCGGTGAGGACGGCGATCGTGTTGCGCTTGACCGTCAGGTTGCGGGCAGCGGCGGGGTCTTCTGCGATGGCCAGGCAGACGCGTGCGACGCCGGGAGTGTAGGCGCGCGAAAGATCGTCGCGGTTGCGCAGGGCTACTTTGGGGACGACCTCAAGCTTGCCACCGAGGTGCATCAGGAAGGTGCGGTCGGAGACGTGCTGGACCGTCACGCCGTCGAGGGCGTTCAGGGCGTCCTTGACGCGGCCGGCATGGGCGTCGTCGGTGGTGTTGCAGGTGACGTCCACGACGATGGTCTCGTGGTGGGATTCCGTGACGTCCAGGGCGGTGATTGCGGCACCCGCCGCGCCAACGGCAGCTGCCAGTTCGCTGGTGGCAGTGAAGCTCGACGGCGCGGAGACGCGCAGGGTGATCGAGTTACCGGGGCTCGGATTCGCCATTGAAATTCCTCCTGTTAGGCCCGTTCCCGGGCCGCCGTTACAACCGAATGTTTTCGTATTATGGATATTATTATCTACAAAGTGGAAACACAACCCCTCGGCCGGTCATGTTCGGTGTCGTCGCGGGCAGGCCGTGCGTGCTGTATCTTGGGTGTTCTAAGCAATTCTTTTCACGATGCGGATAAGAGTTGTCGGAATCTGAGTCATTGGAGACAAGGACATGGCTGAAAAAGCCTCCGGAGGCGTGCAGTCCGTTGAGCGCGTCTTTGAGCTGTTGGAACTGATCACGGAAGCAGGCGGAGACGTCACGCTGAGTGAACTGTCATCCTCTACGGACCTGCCCCTGCCCACCATCCACCGTCTGCTGCGGACCCTCGTGGCGCTCGGCTACATCCGCCAGTTGCCCAACCGCCGCTACGCCTTGGGCCCCCGGCTCATCCGGCTCGGGGAAGGCGCCAGCAAGCAACTCGGTGCCGTGGCGCGCCCGCAGCTGAAGACCCTCGTGGAACGGCTCGGCGAAACGTCCAACATGGCCGTGCTCGACTCCGACATGGTCATCTACGTGGCCCAGGTCCCGTCCATGCACTCCATGCGCATGTTCACCGAGGTTGGCCGCCGTGCACACACTCACGACACCGGCGTCGGCAAGGCAATCCTCGCCCAGCTCGACGACGAGCAAGTCCGAGGCATCGTGTCCCGCACTGGCATGCCAACGCCCACGGCCAAGAGCATCGGCGACATCGATTCCCTGCTTGCAGACCTGAAGCTCATCCGCGAACGCGGTTACTCCATCGACGAGGAAGAGCAGGAGCTCGGCGTACGCTGCTTCGCCATGGCCGTGCCAAACGCACCCACACCTACGGCCATTTCCGTGTCCGGCCCTATCACGCGTGTGGACCAGACCTTCGCCGACCGTGCAGTACCCATGCTGCGGGAGGCCGCCCTGGCGATCTCCGCGGAGCTCAACCAGAACTGATCCCCGCCCTCCACCTCCAGCCCCGCCGAGTTGGCACTTAATGACAGTGTTTACCGCAAACATTGTCATTAAGTGCCAACTCGACGGGGCTTTTTGGCGCATGCTGACCGGTCCCTTAAGCCGGCGAAAGACGGCAGTGCCCCCAAGGAAACACTGCCGTCTTGCTTGGTCGCCGTGAGTCAGTGCTCGGACGCCGAGGTGCTCTTGAGCGGGACCTCGTTACCGTCGGCGTCGATCAACTTGCCGTTCTCAAAGCGGTCACCGTGCTCCAGGCACTTGATGTCCTCGGACGTGACCACACGCTCCGTGCCGGCGACAAACACCGACTGGTTGTCCGAATTCCCGGCCTTGAAGTGGTTGAAGATGATGTTCAGGATGATCGCCATGACCGCCGCCGAGCTGATGCCCGAGTGGAAGATCGTGGAGAACCAGGAGGGGAACTGGTCGTAGAACTTGGGTGCCGCGATCGGGATCATGCCGAAGCCGATCGAGGCAGCCACGATGATCAGGTTCATGTTGTTCTTGTATTCGACCTTGGCGAGGGTGCGGATGCCGCTGGCGGCAACCGTGCCGAAAAGTACGACGCCGGCACCACCCAGGACGGGCGTCGGAACCGCTGCGACCACGCGGCCGAGGATCGGCAGGAGGCCCAGGACCACCAGGATCACGCCGCCGGCGCTGACTACGAAGCGGCTCTTGATGCCGGTGATGGCCACGAGTCCAACGTTCTGCGCAAAGGCGCTCTGCGTGAAGGAGTTGAACAGCGGGGAGATGGCGCTGGAAAGCATGTCTGCGCGGAGGCCGTCACCGATGCGGCGGGAGTCCACCTTGGTGTCCACGATCTCGCCCACAGCGATGATGTCCGCGGAGGTTTCTGTCAGTGTCACCAGGATGACGATCAGCATGGAGATGATGGCGGCGATTTCAAACGTCGGTGCACCGAAAGCGAACGGGGTGGGGAAAGCAACGATGTCGCCCTGGCCAACCTTGGAGAAGTCCGTCATGCCCGCGACGAAAGCGATGATGGTACCGATCACCATGGCCAGCAGGATGGACAGCCGGGAGATGGCTGCGTTGCCCACCTTGCTCAGGAGCAGCACGACACCCATGGTTGCGGCTGCGAGTCCGATGTTGGCCATGCTGCCGTAGTTCTCAGCCTTGGCGTTGCCACCCATGGCCCAGTTGGCGGCCACGGGCATCAACGTCAGGCCAATGGTGGTGATGACAGTGCCCGTCACCACCGGCGGGAAGAATTTGATGATCTTGGAGAACAGGGGAGTGATGGCCAGGCCGATCAGCGAGGCCACGATCACTGAGCCGAACACCGCCTGGATTCCGCCTCCGCCCTGCACGATCGCCACCATGGTGGACACGCCGGCGAAGGACACGCCCTGGACCAGGGGAAGCTGCGAACCGAAGAACCGGATGCCCACGGTCTGCAGGATGGTGGCGAGGCCGCCGACGAAAAGGCAAGCGGCGATCAGGAGCCCGATGTCCTGGGACGACATGCCCGCGGCTGCGCCGATGATCAGGGGCGGAGCGATGATGCCGCCGTACATGGTGAGAACGTGCTGGAAGCCGTAGGCGAACGTGCTTCCGATCGAGAGCCGTTGGTCCTCGGGGCGCTGTGGTTTCTGCACGCCCTGATTGGCGGGGCGGGACTTCTTCTTGGTGTTCATGGCAGACTTTCTGGGTTCATGGCAGACGTCTTCGTCTGGCTAACTGTGTCTGGCTAACAAAAGTGTGTAGTTTTTGGGGTCGGGATTGTGTGCAGGTCCCGCTGTTGCGGGGCGGCCCTGGGGTGTCCTTGGGCGGAACCTGCACACAAACCCGGTGGCTTGGCGCGCGGCTTTAGTAGCGCGGCTTAAGCCCGGTGGTGCTTAGCAGAAGCCGGCGATGCCCATCCAGGCAAGCGGTGCGGCGGTGGTGTTGTCGCGCTGGACGGTTGCTTCGATGAGGCCGTACGGGCGGTCAGCGGCGAAGAAGACCTCGTTGGGGTTGTCCTGACCGAACGGGCTCAGGTCAACCAAGAAGTGGTGCTTGTTGGGCATGGAGAACTTGATCTCGGTGACTTCGCTGTGTGCCTCAAGGACCTTCTTGCCCATGTCGAAGAGGGTCTGCTGCAGTGCGTGCGAGTAGTTCTCCGTGAAGCCCTCGAGGAGGAGGGCCTTGATGTCCTCGTAGCTCTTGTTGAAGTCCGTGGCTGCTGCGTCCAGGTTGGTGTTGTAGCGCCAGCGGGCGGAGACATCCGTAGCCAGGATGCGGTCCGTGGTTTCCGGCAGGGTGGTGTACTTGTCGCGCGGGTAGCCGACGAAGCCGGACTGCGTGGTCTTCAGGACGGTCAGGTCCTTGAGGCCGGAGACGATGTGGGTGGTTGCGCCATCGCGGACGACGACGGCGGTACGCACCTCTTGTCCGTTGCGGACGAAGCTGTGGTCGTGTCCCTGGCCGTGTGCCTGGATGCGCTCCCAGGCGTAGGACTCAGCTTCCCAGCGGCCACCGGTAACCCAGGAGAACTCCCCGGTGAAGTGGTCCGCGAGGCGCAGCAGGAAGGCCTCAGGCGAGCCGACGCCTTCACGGGCGAACGCGTAGACGGTGTTCTTCTGGGTGTCGGTGGCTACCACGTGGCCGTTGTCGCCCTGGAGGTGGGCTGCCTCGAAATCGCCCCGGAGCTGCGAGGTGACGTTCAGGTCTTCGATCTGGTGGCGGTCGGTATCCCGGGTGACCTTGACGACGCGGACTTCTGCTTTGCCGTACTGGTTTTCGCCGAGGACGATGTTGTTGCTCATGGTCATATCCCAACTTCTGTGAGGTGGAACCTACGTTCCATCAATGAAATTAAGCGAGTGTTTCCACTGCGTTTCCGGTGGAGCCGACCCCAACAAAAAAGAGCCGGCATCCATGGATGCCAGCTCATTACGACCCTGCCTGCTGCTCTCAGGTTACGTGACCTACGCCACGAACTCATTCGAGAGTAGCTTACGAATTCGGCATGTGTATACGGGTTCGGGGTGATCGTTATGAACTATCCAAATGTGACCGGGGCAACTCAGTCACCCTCGAAGGGGGTCTTGACGCCCGCTTTCCCGTTCTCCTAGACTTTCCACATATCAATAAAAAGTTTCCGAATTACGGAACTCTTGAATTGGCAAACGAGCGCATGAAAGAGGAGGAACAGATGGACTCGAAGGATACGAACAACGTCGTGGAATTCCCGGCACCGGGCCAGGAGCTGTACCTGCCCTTTGGTGCGACAGATCCCGACTTTTACATTCCGGCCGACTGCGACCGCAAGGCCACCGGGTTCTCCCGCTGGCTGCGCGCACTCCCTGTCTTCGGCCGGCAGCGCCCCTGACCTGCAACAGGGGCGCGGACTCTGCGCAACAGAGCCAACGAGGCGGGCGGCACCTGGGGAGGTGCCGCCCGCTTTGCTGTGCCCGGCGCTCGAAGTCGCGGGAAGGCTGCCAAGACGCCGTAACCTTCCGCGCGAAATGGGCATCTTCCAGCGTTTTCGCGCGAGTGCAGGGCGGCGAGCAGGCCGGATTTGCGTCGCGTCACATTCGCGCGGGGTGTGGCGCGGATCACGTAAGCTGGGCAAACGGCCACCCGATGGGTCTTGAAGGTCGTCGTGGCCCCCTTGTTTGGGCCGCACTTGCTGGCTCGATGGCATGCGGACAAATGTCCGTACGCGTCGCACTGCAGCAGGTCGAGCAATGGCTGGTGCTCGTCATCGAGCTGTGCCGGGACACTGATGCCCGGCTGATAATCCCTGCCTGGCAGGTGACAGAAAGAGCCGGAGCTGGGGGTCTGGCGCCGCAGCAGCATCATTCAGGCTGCTTCCCCAAAGGAATACAAAGTCATGAAACGCACCTTCGTCACGCTGGGGGCGGTGATCGTTGTGGCCCTTTCGGGTTGCACGGATCCCGGTACGCCGCCGCCTACAGAGAGCCCGAGTGCAACGTCGACGGCGGAACCGACGTCGACCCCCACGGATTCGACGGTATCTCCAACCGGCACACCCGAACCGACAGCTACGTCGACCGCCAGCCCCAGTCCGACGGCCAGCGAGGAGCCGACGCCGACAGCGTCACCAACCACGACGCCGACGCCGACAGCGTCACCAACCACGACGCCGACGCCGACAGCGTCACCAACCACAACGCCGACGCCGACAGCGTCACCAACCACGACGCCGACGCCGACAGCGTCACCAACCACGACGCCGACACCAACGCCCACCACGCCTCCGGGCCCGGGTAGCCTCGCCAACCTGGCCCGGATTCCGTGGGACGGCGGACCCGCCTATTGGGCCAAGTTTCCCGGCGCGGCGCAGCTCAATGATCCGAATCTGTTCCCCGTTGCCGTGTTCTTCGGTAAGCCCGGACACGCCGCAGCGTTGAAGGACATTGGCGTCAACGTGTTCCAGGATGCCGAACATGACGGATCGCCGATATCAACCATCACCAGCACGGGCATGCTTGTCATGGCCGGGCAGGAATGGACGCGGGCGGAGGTAGGAAACGACCCCAACGTGGTCGGCTGGACCACGTACGACGAGTGCGACATGGGACTCGGTTGCGGCGGTGCCAATACCGAAGAGAACCTGGCACGCATGCAGGCTCTGGTGGACAGGATCCGGAGCTACAATGACGGACGGTTCACGTTCGCGAATTACTCAAAAGGCATTCTTGGTACGTGGTGGGCCTCCGGGACCATGGACGACTTCCTGGCCGTTGTGGACGCCGCGAGCGTTGACAACTACGCCTACACATCCCCGCCTGTTGGTGACGCCATCAGGCAGTCGCCGCATTGGCCGGCAGGCGCCAATCCAATGACGGCTGCAGCATATGGCTGGCAGATCGACCGCGCCCGGTCCTACCAGGCAACGCCAGGGGTCCACCCCAACTGGATCTTCGTTGAGTCCGCCAGGCCTTATCTGTCGGAGTCCAACGCCAGGACCATCACTCCCGAGCAGATGGAAGGCGCCATGTGGTCCGGTATCATTCACGAGGCACGGGGAATTTCCATTTTTCAACACAACAACGATCCCCAGTTCGGGAATTACAGCCTGGTTGACATCCCTGCTGACCGGAAGGCCAGTATCAAGGCCGCACTGGCCAAAATCCAATCGCTGGCTCCGGTGTTGAACACGCAGAGTTATGGCTGGAATGCCGGCGCCACGGGTACCGACACCATGTTGAAGGCCAAGGATGGCAGCGCCTACCTGTTTGCCGGCATCGGCCTCAATGGCAACACCGGTTCCAAGACGTTTACCCTCCCCGCTGGAATTACGGGAACCCAGGTGGAGGTGGTGGGAGAGAACCGCACCATCCCCATCCAAAACGGCAAGTTCACGGACTCTTTCGCAAACGAGTACACGCACCACATCTACAAGGTCACGATCTAGCAGAGCCGCGTCGACGCTGGAGATTGACGCGACAGTGCAAGCAGCGAGACCGCCGGAAGCATGCGAAATCGCCGGAACGTTCCCCACGAAAGGGACGCGTTCCGGCGATTTCGTGCGTGCCGGACCCTACCCCGCCACGAGCTTCCGTGCCGCCGCAGAGTGCTCGGCGATCAACTGAGCCACGTCCAGATCAGGAATCGCCCCGTCCACAACACGCCACGAACCGCCAACCATCACCCGGTCTGCCCGGTCTGCGCCGCACAGCAACAAAGCAGCAACGGGATCGTGGCTTCCCGAGAAGCGCAGGGAATCGAGCTTGAACAGTGCCAGGTCGGCCTGCAAGCCCGGAGCCAACTGCCCAATGTCGGAACGCCCAAGAACCGCAGCGGACCCACGTGTTGCCCAGCCCAGTGCGCGGGGTACGGGAACCGAGGCGCCGTAACGCAGCCGCTGCAGGTACAGGGCCTGGCGTGCTTCGAGGATCATGTTGGACGCATCGTTGGACGCGGAGCCATCAACGCCGAGGCCCACAGGAACGCCGGCATCCTCAAGTTCCAGCACGCGTGCGGTACCGGAGGCCAACCTCATGTTCGATGTCGGGCAATGCGCGACGGCGGTGCGCGCGGCTCCCAGCCTGGCGATCTCCTCGTCGTTGAAGTGGATACCGTGTCCCAACCAGGTCCGGGATCCGAGCCAGCCAACGGATTCCAGGTAGTCCACGGTCCGAAGACCGAACATGGAGCGGCAGAAGTCTTCCTCGTCGATGGTTTCGGCAAGGTGCGTATGCAGGCGGACGTCGTATCGCTCGGCCATGACCGCTGATTCGGCCATGATTTCCTTGGTCACCGAGAAGGGGGAGCAAGGAGCAAGCGCGATCTGCACAACAGCCCCGGGACCTGTCTCGTGATGCTGGCGAATCAGCCGTTCGCTGTCCGCAAGGATCGCCTCGGGTGACTGGACCGTGGTCCGGGGCGGCAGCCCGCCGTCGTCCTCTCCGAGTGTCATCGAGCCGCGCGTCAGGGTTGCCCGCATGCCCATGGCGCGGACGGCGGCGACTTCAATGTCGATCGCCTCTTCCATGCCGTCGGGGAACAGGTAGTGGTGGTCGGCGGCCGTAGTGCACCCGGACAAAAGCAGCTCGGTCAAGGCAACCTGTACGGCGAGTTCCAGGCTTCGTGGGGTGAGCCGCGCCCACACGGGGTAAAGGTTCTGCAGCCAGGGGAAGAGGGGCACATTCGCCACTGGTCCCCAGGCGCGGGTGAGCGTTTGGTAGAAGTGGTGATGGGTGTTGATGAGACCGGGCAGAACCACGTGGGAGGAAGCGTCGAACTCGATGCAGGGCATGGAAGGTCGTCCGCCGGAAGGCACGAGTTCAACGATCGTGCCGTCGTCGGAAATTACCAGTCCGTTGGCGGCGTCGAGTTCGTTTGCGGTGAAGATACCCAGGGGGTTTTTGATCCAAAGCATGGAGGGTTCCTTGTCTGGTCGGCATGTATGCGTTCCAGCTCAGTTCGGCCCTGTCTGCTGATCCAGGAACCGGCCGCCCAGAGAGGGGCCGGTCCAGAAAAGCGTAGAAGGCCCGACGGCGGCAGTCAACGCCCGCAGTAAGGGTCGCCGGTCACATTGGCGCACCAAGCGGCGGCAAGGCACGCTTGGTTTGTAATTTCGCATGACGAAATTAAGTTTTCAAAAAACTATGGCGCGGCTCACAAACGTGGTGCTACGCTCTTACTGCCAAAGGCGGGCACCCGGACCTCGGGAAGCTATCTACCAGGCGCAACTTAACCTTCATCGCACATGCTGAAGCCTGGTAACCAAGCAACTGGAGCTCCTCTTTGCGGCGCCCCCCAACAGGTCACCCGGCTTCCAAGCACTAAAGGAAGTCGCAACATGAGTACAACCGTCACGGCCGAGCAATTCCTGGCCACCTCCATTGAGCTGGCAACGGCCAATGTCCTCAACAGCGGAGGGCCGTTCGGCGCCGTCGTTGTTACCGCGGACGGACAAGCCTTCCAAGGCGTCAACCGCGTTACCGCCTCGAACGATCCCACCGCCCACGCAGAAGTCACGGCCATCCGCAGCGCCTGCCGCGAACTGGGAACCTTCGATTTGAGCGGTGCCACCCTCTACACCAGTTGCGAACCATGCCCCATGTGCCTGGCGTCCGCACTCTGGGCCCGCATCGACCGCGTGTTCTTCGCCGCGGACCGCCACGACGCCGCCTCGGTGGGCTTCGACGATGCTGTCTTCTACGAGTACTTCGAGAACGACAACCGGGACGACCTGATGCCGGTAGCCAAGCTGGAACTGGGCGACCCCCAGGCCCCGCCGGTCATCCAGCCGTTCACCACGTGGAACACGCTTGATTCCAGGATTGATTACTAGGGCCCGGTGGCTGACATGGAAATCCTGGATACCGCAGAAATGCAAAAAGCAGCTGAGAAGCAGGCTGCGCTCTTCCCCAACGGAGGCGCAGAGCCCACAGCTGCAAACGTGAAACGCGCTGCAGGAGCGGCCGGCAACGGCAAGAAGCCTCCGAGCTTCCTGGACAAGTTCTTCCAGATCACCCAGCGCGGCTCCACCTTGGCCCGCGAATTCCGCGGCGGCCTGGTGACGTTCTTCACCATGGCGTACATCGTCATCCTCAACCCGCTCATCCTCGGAGGCTTCTCGGCCGACAACGCCCCCACGGACGTTGCCGGCGGATGGCTCTCCGCAGCACAGGTTGGTGCCGTCACCGGCCTGACCGCTGGCGTCATGACCATCGTCTTCGGTTTGGTCGCCAACCTTCCCTTCGGGCTCGCGGCTGGCCTGGGCATCAATTCCTTCCTGGCAGTCGCCGTGATCCAGGAAGTCACCTGGCCTGAGGCCATGGGCCTGGTGGTCATCAACGGCATCCTGATCGTCATCTTCGGCGCCACGGGTGCCCGGACCGCGATCTTTAAGGCGGTACCCAAGGAACTCAAGGCTGCCATTACCGTTGGCATCGGCCTGTTCATCGCTTTTATTGGCTTCGTCGACTCCGGATTCGTCCGCCCCACCACGGGTGGTCCTCCGGTCCAGCTCGGCAATGGTGGATCCATCACCTCCATCCCCACCCTCGTTTTCATTGTCGGATTGCTGGTCATGGGTATCCTCGTGGCACGCAGGATCCAGGGCGGCCTGCTCATCGGCATCGTCGCTACGACCGTCCTCGCCGCTGTTGCCGAGGCCGTGTTCCGGATCGGTCCCGGCTCCGCAGACAACCCCGGTGGCTGGCACCTCAACACCCCGGTGCTTTCCGGCCAGCTGGTTTCCGTCCCGGACCTGAGCCTGGTGGGCCAGTTCGATCTCTTCGGTTCGTTCGCCAGGATCGGCGGGCTCGCTGCCACCATGCTGGTCTTTACCCTGGTGTTCACCAACTTCTTCGACGCCATGGGCACCATGACCGGCCTGGCCAAGAGTGCAGGCGTGGCCCACAAGGACGGTACGTTCCCCAAGCTCAAGTCGGCTTTCATTGTTGAAGGCATGGGCGCAGTGGTGGGTGGCGCAACCTCGGGTTCGTCCAACACTGTTTATATCGACTCGGCCGCAGGCATCGGCGAAGGCGCCCGCACCGGCCTGGCCTCCGTGGTCACCGGTGCCCTGTTCCTCGGATCGATGTTCTTCACCCCGCTGACCTCCGTGGTCCCGCTCGAGGTCGCAGCTGCGGCTTTGGTCGTGGTCGGCGCGATGATGATGGCCCAGATCCGCGAGATCAAGTTCACCAAGTTCGCGATCGCCCTCCCGGCCTTCCTGACCATCGTGACCATGCCGCTGACGTACTCCATCGCCAACGGGATCGGCGTCGGGTTCATCTCCTTCGCCGTGGTCAACGCGGCGTCTGGCAAGGCCAAAAAGGTCCACCCGCTCATGTGGGCGGTCACGGCGGGGTTCATCATCTACTTCGCCCGCGGTCCGATCAACGCCCTGATGGGTATCTAGCCGGAGCCGCACAACCCGGGCCGGCGGGTTCTCCGGCACTCCGATCGGCGGTCCTGACGGGACCCCACCGCACGAATAGGCGTCCGCCGTCGTGGTCCCCTGACAGAGGGGACGACGGCGGGCGGCGGCGGGGAGCCCAAAGGTTCCGCTTGGAGCGGACGCTCCAGGGAGCAGGGCAGGGAGATGAAGCCCTGCCCTGCTCCTCATAAACCCTCGAACTTACGCAGCGCGCACTACCCCTCAACAGCTTCACGGAATGAGAATATGAGGCAAGACAGCGCGCTGCACCGGCCGGGCCCCCGGCCGGGACACCTGGAAAAAGGACGTGTTGCCATGCTGGATCTGTTGCCTTCGCTGGGGAGCTGGCGGCCTGCGGTCTCAGGCCAACGATGCGCTGTGGCCACGATTGTGGGGACCGGCGGTTCGGTGCCGCGGCCCACAGGGACCTCCATGATGGTCTCCGAAACCGGCGAAATCCTGGGCAGCCTTTCAGGCGGCTGCGTGGAAGGCGCCGTGGTTGAAGCGGCCCTGGAAGCAATGCGCGACGGCGGCCCCCGCCTTGAGTCGTTCGGCTTCAGTGCCGAGGACGCTTTCGCGGCCGGGCTCACCTGTGGCGGGGAACTCGAAGTGCACATCCAGCCGCTCGGCGGGCCGGCTGAACTTGGGCTCCTGGCCAGCCAGCCGGAGGGCGCCACTGCCTTGGCACTGATCCGACGGCTGGACGCGGGAGGAGGTGCCGTCGTCGTCCATGATCCTGTGCGGTTCCGTGCCATGGAGTCGCAGGAACTGGCCGAGCTGGTGGGGGACCACCCCGCGACGCTCTTCGCGGCAGCTGCCCAAGTGGAGCCCCTGCTGCAGGGTGGCCGCACCGGACTGGTGAGGCTCGCGCCGCCGGAAGGTTGCATCGATGGTTGGGTCACCTTGGACCGGTGGGAAAATCCTCGTGAGGAACCTGAACCGCAGCCCATCACCCTGTTCGTCGAGAGCCGTTTGCCGGCCGCGCGCATGCTCATTTTCGGTGCCAATGATTTTGGTGCCGCGCTGCTCCCTGCCGGGCAGCTCCTGGGCTACGATGTCACGCTCTGCGACGCCAGGCCCGCCTTTGCCCAACAAGGGCGCTTCGCCGGGGCGGACCAAGTGGTCACGCAATGGCCGCACCAGTACCTGGAAGCCGAAGCCGCCGCAGGACGGATCGACCCCCGCACCGTGGTGTGCGTACTGACCCACGACCCTAAGTTCGATATTCCGCTGCTGGAAACGGCTCTCCGGCTCAAACTGGCCTACGTCGGTGCCATGGGCTCGCGCCGAAGCCATCGCCAACGGATCACGGCTCTGCTGGATACGGGCATGCCGGTGGGGATGCTGGAGCAACTGCACTCGCCGATCGGCCTTGATCTGGGAGCGGTGACCCCTGCGGAAGTTGCGGTATCCATCACGGCGGAGATCGTGGCAGGCCGGGGCACCCGGACCGCAGGCAGTACAGGATTTCCTTCACTCAAAGACACGTCCGGGCCGATCCACGCATCGCCCGCAGAAGCTGTGCCGGCCGGTCCGGCACCCCATTCCCTCCAGGAGGACCCATGGACATGAACACCATCGAGGCGGTGGTTCCTACCACCGACCCGTCGCAATGGCGCGAAGGGGATGCGTGGCTGGCAGGTGGGACCGTCCTGTTCTCCTACGGCAGCACCGTGCTGAAGCGCCTTCTTGACCTGGGCGCCGCGGGGTGGCCTGCCATCACGGCCTCCGACCGCGGGATCGACCTCGCCGCCACGTGCACTGTGGCGGAGCTCTACGACCTCCCCGATTCTGCAGAAGCGGCGCACCGGGAATGGCCTGCCCTGGCGTTGGTGCGTCCCAGCTGCGATTCCTTTGTGGCGTCCTTCAAGATCTGGAACATGTCCACCGTGGGCGGCAACATCTGCACGTCGTTGCCGGCAGGACCCATGATCTCGCTGTGCGCGGGGTTGGACGGAATTGCCACGATCCTCAGTCCGGATGGCAGCAGCCGCGAGGTGCCGGTTGCCGACTTTGTCACCGGCGACATGGACAACGTGCTCTCACCCGGCGAACTGCTGCGGAGCATCCACCTTCCCGCCGAAGCCCTTTCAGCCCGCGTGGCCTTCCGCCGCTTGTCCTTGAGCAATCTCGGCCGCTCCGGTGTGCTGCTGATTGGCAGGCTGGACCCCGTCTTCGGCCTGGTCATCACGGTGACCGCCTCCACCAAGCGACCGGTTCAACTCAGGTTCGCCGCCGATCAGGTTCCTGACGCCGCCGGACTGGCTGCCGCCGTCGACGATTCCATTCCCTGGACGCTCTACCACGATGACATCCACGGACTTCGGGCGTGGCGCCGGGACATGACCCTCCGGCTCGCGGAGGAAATCCGGGCAGAGCTGCTGGATGAGGGGATGCGGGTCTCTGGTGATTTCTGGCCGCCGCACGACACCTCGCCCCAGCCGTCCACGCAACCCTCCAGCACCCCCGGCGACCCCCAGAAGGAGGCCACCCATGGCAATTGAGATCAACGGCGCTGCTTCGCAGGCCGCACCCCGTCCTGGCCAGTGCCTTCGCACTTTCCTGCGGGAACAGGGCAACTTCGGCGTCAAGAAGGGCTGCGACGGCGGCGACTGCGGAGCCTGCACCGTCCACGTCGACGGCACGCCGGTCCACAGCTGCATCTATCCGGCGGTCCGTGCCGAGGGCAAAGCAGTCACCACCATCGAAGGCCTCGCCACTGCCGAGGGCCTCCACCCTGTGCAGGAACAGTTCCTCGAAGCCCAGGGCTTCCAATGCGGCTTCTGCACCGCCGGCATGATGATGACCGCGGCCACGTTCGACGACGAACAACGCGCCAACCTGCCGCGGAACCTCAAAGGCAACCTGTGCCGCTGCACCGGCTACCGGTCCATTGCGGACGCGGTCTGCGGGGACTCCGGCCACGCGCACGGGCCCGACGCCGGGGCGGGCGTTTCCGGGGCGGGCGTTTCCGGAACGCACGACGCCGGAACGGACGTTTCCGGGGCGCAGGCACCGGCCGCCGTTGAAGCCAAGAGCGGCCAGCTCGGTGACAACGTCCCCGCGCCCGCCGGCCAGGCTGTGGTCACGGGCACCGCCCGGTACACCCTGGATGTCCCGGCCGAACAGCTTCCCGGCTTGCTGCACCTGAAGCTCCTCCGTTCCCCGCACGCCCACGCGCGGATCGTGTCCATCGACAAGGCAGCAGCGCTGGCAGTTCCGGGTGTGGTGGCGGTGTTCACCCATGAGGACGCCCCACAGCAGCTCTTCTCCACCGCCCAGCACGAGCAATACACCGACGATCCCGATGACACCAGGGTGCTGGACAACGTGGTGAGGTTCATCGGGCAGCGGGTTGCCGCCGTCGTGGCCGAATCCGTTGGCGCAGCGGAGGCCGGCGCGCGGGCCTTGGAGGTGGAGTATGAGCTCCTGGAAGCTGTCTTCACTCCGCAGGACGCCATCCTCCCCGGCGCCCCGGCCATTCACGGCGAAAAGGACGCCGTCTCCACCCGGATTGCGCGGCCCATGGACAATGTGGTGGCCGAAGTGCACGCGGAACTGGGTAGTGTTGCCGACGGGTTCGCCGCCGCCGATTTTGTCCACGAACACACCTACCAGACCCAGCGCGTGCAGCACGTTGCCATGGAAACCCACTCGTCCATTGCGTGGGTGGACGAGGAAGGACGGCTGATGGTCCGTTCCTCCAGCCAGGTTCCCTTCTTGGTCAAGCGGACCCTGGTCCGCCTGTTCGACCTGCCGCAGGAGTCCGTCCGGGTGGTTGCCGGACGGGTCGGTGGTGGCTTCGGTGGCAAGCAGGAAGTGCTCACCGAGGACCTGGTGGCGTTGGCAGCCCTTGCGTTGAAGCGGCCCGTGCAAGTGGAGTTCACCCGGACGGAGCAGTTCACGTCAACCACCACCAGGCACCCGTTCACGATCAAGCTCAAGGCAGGGGCCAACCGCGACGGCTACCTGACCGCCCTGCAACTGGATGTCCTCACCAATACCGGCGCTTACGGCAACCACGCGCCAGGTGTGATGTTCCACGGCTGCGGCGAATCCCTGGCGGTGTACAAATGCGCCAACAAGAAGGTGGATGCCCACGCCGTGTATACCAACACGGTTCCTGCCGGCGCCTTCCGCGGCTACGGCCTGAGCCAGATGATCTTTGCGATCGAATCGGCCATTGATGAGCTGGCTGTCGGGATCGGCATGGACCCGCTGGAGTTCCGGCTCAAGAACATGGTCCGGCCCGGTGACCACATGCTTTCCACTACGCCCGAACCCGAGGAAGACGTCCACTACGGCAGCTACGGCCTGGATCAGTGCGTGGCCTTGGTTCGCGACGCCTTGGACCGGGGCAAGGAACGGTACCGTGCCGCGGGCCTGGATGACCTCGGACCGGAGTGGGTCACCGGCGAAGGCGCGGCACTGTCCATGATCGACACCGTCCCGCCGCGTGGCCACTTCGCCCACACCCGGGTGAGCCTGGAAGCGGACGGCCGGTACGCCGTCGATGTCGGAACTGCGGAATTCGGGAACGGCACCACCACCGTCCATGCGCAGCTGGCTGCCACGGCTCTCAGCACTACCGCCTACAACATCCAGGTGCGGCAGTCCGACACGGACCTCGTGGAGCACGATACCGGCGCGTTCGGCTCAGCCGGAACAGTGGTGGCGGGCAAGGCGACGCTCGCTGCTGCGCTGGAGTTGGCTACCCGCATCCAGACGGTCGCTGCTTCGCTGACCGGTGTCCCCTTGGCGGATTGCCGTCTGGTGGACGGAGCGGTGGAGTGCGGCGACCGGACGGTGCCGTTGAAGGACATCTACGACGCCGGTACGCTGCAGGGCGTCCGTCTCGCCACTGACGGGAACTGGGGTGGTACGCCGCGCTCGGTGGCGTTCAACGTCCATGGGTTCCGCGTTGCCGTGAACACCGGAACGGGGGAGTTGCGGATCCTGCAGAGCGTGCAGGCTGCCGATGCAGGTGTTGTGGTCAACCCCCGGCAATGCCGTGGCCAGATCGAGGGCGGCATTGCGCAGGCGCTGGGTGCCACGTTGTATGAGGAAGTGAAGGTGGACGGGGAAGGCCGGGTCACCACGGATATCCTGCGGCAGTACCACATCCCTTCCTTCGCGGATGTGCCCCGGAGCGAGGTCTACTTCGCTACGACCAACGATTCCACCGGCCCGTTGGGAGCCAAGTCCATGAGCGAGAGTCCGTTCAACCCCGTGGCACCTGCCCTGGCCAACGCGATCCGGAACGCAACGGGGGTCCGCTTCGGCGAGCTCCCCATCGCGCGGGACAAGATCTACCTGGCGTTAAGGGACCGCACCCTGATCCCGAACTAGCCGCACCTTGTTCCCCACCCCCTCACCCAACTAGGTCGCAGTTGTGCGCGTTTTGACCCGGCAAAACGCGCACAAATGCGACCTAGTTGGGTTCCAGAGGGAGTTCCATGAAGACGCTGTTCGGATCCAGCGTGTAATCGGCGAAGGGAGCGCATTCGGTGAAGCCGTGCTTGGCATACAGACTGCGGGCCGGAGCGAAGTACTCCTCGGTCCCCGTTTCCAAGGCCACCCGGTGGTAACCCCGGTTCCGTGCCTCGGCCAGAATGTGCTTCAACAGCAGCGTCGCCACGCCCCGGCCGCGTGCCTCCCCGGCAGTCCGCATGGACTTGAGTTCCGCCTGTCCGGGCACGCCCAGCACCTTCAGCGCTCCGCAGCCCAGGAGCACTCCATCCTCGCGGGCGGTCCAGAACGTGATCGATTCGTGGGACAACGCGGAATGATCCAGGGCATGCACGCTTTCCGCAGGGGACGTGGCGAACATGTCGGCCAGGTGCTCGCTCAGGAGTGCGTGGACATCAGGGCGCGCGGGATCGTCAATGTCGATACGGATCATGCGGTCAAATCTACCCGTCCAGCAGATGCAGCTGGTCCTTGGTATCCAGGTCTTCACCGGAGCAGAGATCACTGCAATCCACCAGGTCGACCAAACCCGGGTGGGCTTTGAGGAACGAGCGCGCGCCCGTGTCACCGTGCGCTGCTTCCGCCGCCTGGTCGCGGAGCCCGACGTCGAAAATCACCGGGTGCCGACGCTTCAGGTGGCCGAACCCGTCAGGATAGGCGGCTGCAGTGACCCGGCCGGGACGGTGGCTGCCCAGCAACCTGCTGACCGCCGTCGGGGTTAATCCGGGCTGGTCCACCAGCGCCACCATGATGCTGTTCCCCGGCTCCGCCGCTCCGATGCCCAGACGGAAGGAACCCGACATCCCCTTGGCCCAGTGATCGTTCGCAACCACCCTGTACCGCGAGAGTTCCGTGGAACTGCGCACCCGGTCAGCCTCGGCTCCGAGGACCACCACCACCTCGCGGCAGCCGCCGTCGAACAAGGTGTCGGCCAGGACTTCCACCAGGGTCCGGCCCCGGTAGGGGAGCAGGGCTTTGGGGCCGCGGCCCAATCGTGTCCCGGCGCCGGCGGCAAGCAGGACGCCCGTGGTGGGCGCCGTGCCGGATGCAGTCATATCCTCACCATACGCGCGGGGCCCTTTCCGGTCTGTAGCTCCTGCGTTGCTTTCCATGACATCTACCAATATCGGTTTCAAACTACTCCTCGGTAGGGCTGTTGGTGGCCACCGACGCCGATTATTGTCGGTAGGGAATTGTTCAAATCAGCTCTGATGCAATGACGCGTGGAGGTAGGGGAAGATGGCGGGCAGTTTCGAAATTCTCAGGGCGGGAAGCAACACTTTCCGGTTCCGGCTGACAGCCGATGACGGAACAGTGGTGGCCGTATCACCGCAGTTTCCCAGCCTGAAGGCAGTGGTGGCCGGCATCAACGCGGTCCGGGAAAACGCAGCCACAGGGTTCGTGGTGGACCGGAGGAACCTGGGGACGTAGATTCATTGCACTCTTAACGCATGGGGGGCGGCGGTGTTCATGAACACCGCCGCCACCTTTTTAGTGCAGTTTCCTAGGCTTCGCCGCCGGCGCCACCTGTGGTGCCTGCGTTGACGTCCAGCAGCTTGTACCGGTCAATCGCGTACGACGGCGCGCCCTCCTCGATCTCGCCCCTCGCCGCCAGCATCTGCAGGGTTTTGGTGACGATGGAGTGGGTGTCGTTTTTGAAGTAGCGGCGGGCGGCGGCGCGGGTGTCGGAGAAGCC